>CALZXH010000036.1 GCA_945830055.1 uncultured Prevotella sp. | reverse complement strand
GCAGGTGTCGCAGATGCCGCAAGGATTGGTGTTTGTCTCTCCGAAATAATCAAGGAGCAGGCGGCTCCGGCATATCGTGTCGTTGTTGGCGTATTGGATGATTTTTTTTATTCGTTCTGAATAAGACTTCTTCCTGTCATCATATACTTCTTTGCCAATGACAATATGCGAGCTTTCTTCCCTGTTTTGTGTATAACGGATATGAGGTATGTTTTTGGCAGGTATGTAGTGCAGGATACGTCTCTTGTCAAGTGCCTTCAATGTGAGGTATAGCTGATGACGTGGCAGACCTGTAATCTCGCTAAGCAATGACAGCTCAATGTCGACATAGTCGGAGAACAGACCGCTGTAACTTCGCAGCAGGGCAACAAATACTTTTTCTTCTTCTGCAGAAGTCTGTTCAAGAAGATACAATTGTTCGCGTGTGAGCAAGAAATGCACGCGGTCTCTGCACATTCCTTCCTCTATGTATTCGATATAGCCGGCACGGGTAAGTATGTGGAGGGCAGAGGTGAGCTGGATAGGGAAATGATGGAAAAAGACACAGAACCTTCCCATGTCAAACTCGTGGATTTCATTGTAACCTGAGCCTACGGCAATCTGGTAAAAACAGGCGAGGTCATCATAAACCTTGCGGATGTATTTTTTTTCAGGATAGTTCTCTTGTATTCTTTTGGTGAGTTTTGTGTTGTCTGAATCGTTGTAAAGCAACACTGCGTATGAGGGCAGTCCGTCTCTTCCGCCACGTCCGGCTTCCTGAAAGTAGTTCTCGATGCAATCAGGGCAGTCAATATGTATTACAGTCCTTACGTCTGGCTTGTCAATACCCATGCCAAAGGCGTTGGTCGCTACCATGACACGATACTCATCGTTGAGCCATCGTTTCTGGCGACTGTCCTTTTCTGAGGTTTCTAGACCGGCATGGTAGAAGGTGGCTTTGATTCCCTGTTCGTTGAGAATCTGTGCGGTTTCCTTGGCACGCATTCTACTTCTTGTATAGACGATGCTGCTGCCCTGGGTACATTGCAGGATATGAACCAGTTCTCCGTATTTGTCGTGTACACGCCGTAAGCAGTATGCCAGATTTTTGCGTTCAAAACTCATTCTGAAGACATTCTCCTGTTTGAAAAGGAGTTTCTGCTGGATGTCTTTGACTACCAGTTGGGTGGCAGTGGCAGTGAGTGCCAGGATGGGGGTGTCTGGCAGAAGCTTCCTTATATCTGCAATCTCAAGGTAGGCAGGGCGGAAGTCATAGCCCCATTGGCTGATACAATGAGCCTCATCTACTGCAATGAAGCTGACTGATATATGAGACAGTTTTTTTCGGAACAATTCAGAGGTAAGTCGTTCGGGGGAGATGTACAATATCTTAACTGCATCGAAAACGGCATTCTCAAGAATCGTGAGAATCTGTTCCCTGTTCAGTCCAGAGTGAATGGCAGCCGCTTTAATTCCCCTTCGCTTAAGGTTCATTACCTGGTCTTTCATCAGTGCTACCAAAGGGGTTATGACTACACATGTACCCCGTAACATCATGGCAGGAACCTGGAAAGTAATGCTCTTTCCTCCGCCAGTAGGCATCAGACCAAGGGTGTCTTTTCCGTCAAGAATACTTTTGATGATATTCTCCTGAATGCCTCGGAACCCGTCGTACCCCCAATACTTTTTAAGAACCTCTAACGCCTCATTCATCGTTCATAGAGGGTTTGATGTCTTCTATCTGCAACTGAACCTCACCTCTTTTGTAAATGTTCTCTTCTATGGTATATACAATATCGAAAGAGCGTTTGCTCTTGATATAACGTGCAGCATCACTCTGACCGAAAGCAATGCCATTCATCACGTTGCTTGACTTGGAATCTACCAGTTCCAGCTTGATGTGCTCTTGCTGACGCCCTACAACCTTGCTGGTACCGTAGTCGAAAACGCCTTCGGTGCAGAACAGAGGCTTGGGGTTGTCTGGACCATGAGGTGCAAACTTTTTCAAGTCGGCATGCATACGTTTGGTAATGTCCTTGAAGTCAATAACACTTTCAATATCCAAAATGGGATGCATTTGTTCTGTGGTGATATGCTCAGACACATATTGCTGGAATCTCTCCTTGAACAACGGGATGTTTTCAACTTTCATAGACAATCCCGCTGCGTAGGTATGACCTCCGAAGTTTTCAAGCAGGTCACGACAGGTCTTGATGGCTTCGTAGATGTCAAAACCAGCCACACTCCGGGCGGAACCGGTGGCAATGCCGTCGATGATGGTCAGCACAACAGTAGGCCGGAAGTAGATTTCTGTGAGGCGTGAAGCCACGATACCGATAACTCCCTTTTTCCAGTCCTTGTCATACAACACGATGGAAGACTGGTGGTTTTGTCCTTCAAGGCGTTCCACAATATGGTTCGCCTCTTCTGTCATCTGCTTGTCTATGTCTTTCCGCTGCTCGTTGTATTCGTTGATATGACCAGCTGCAAGCAGTGCTTTTTTGATATCCTTTTCAACCAGCAGATCAACTGCCTCTTTACCGTTTTGCATTCTTCCCGAAGCATTGATTCGTGGCCCTATCTTGAATACGATGTCGCTCATGGTCAGCTCCCGGTTACCGAGATTGCATATTTCAATGATTGCCTTGAGACCTACTGACGGGTTCTGGTTCAGTTGTTTCAACCCATGGAACGCCAGGATTCTGTTCTCGCCCATTACAGGAACGATGTCGGAAGCAATGCTGACCGCACATAAGTCGAGCAGTGGGATGAGACGGGAAAAAGTGATGCCGTTGTTTTTGGCAAATGCTTGCATGAACTTGAAGCCTACACCGCAACCGGATAAGTCATGGAAAGGATAGGTGGTGTCATGACGCTTGGGGTTGAGGATAGCTACGGCGTCAGGCATCTCTTCGTCAGGCACATGGTGGTCGCAGATGATGAAGTCGATACCGTTGGCTTTGGCATAGGCAATTTCCTCAATGGCTTTTATGCCGCAATCCAGCACGATGATGAGTTTCACGTTTGTTTCCTTGGCATAGTCGATTCCTTGCTTGCTTATTCCGTAGCCCTCTTCATATCGGTTGGGTATGTAGTAATCGATATTGGAGTAAAACTGCTGTAGGAATTTGTATACCAAAGCTACGGCTGTACACCCGTCCACGTCATAATCCCCATAGACCATGATCCGTTCTTTTCTGCCCATAGCGTCATTGAGTCGGTCAACGGCAATGTCCATGTCGTTCATCAAGAACGGATCAATAAGCTCGTTGAGCATGGGGCGGAAGAAGCGCTTGGCTGCCGATTCGGTCTTGATTCCTCTTCTTATCAGCAGTAGTGCCATGGTGGCGCTCATACCTATCTTTTCACCCAGTTCTTTTGCCGCTTGCAACTGATCAGGCGTCGGGGTGTTATATATCCATTTGTTGTGCATCCTTTTCTCAAACGAAACATAATACGCACCCACCTTGCAGGCACGTGATGTTGATAAACAATAGAAATGAATCCGATATATGCGGATTGTTTTGTTGGTTAATAAACTATAATGTCCATTATACCGTGTAAAGGTACAAAAAATAAGCAATATAATGCTAATGGATGGTCAACTTTTTCGAGTTTTTAAGAGAATGTGGTACAGTCATTGCCTTTCTGCGTTGACCTTTGTTATAGCAGAAGAGGCGTATCCATGTCTGATACGCCTCTTCCGGTACTGTGTGTTTATGCCCTCTCTCACTTGTTTTCCTCAAAAAACATTCTATATATATGAGGGGCATCTGTTGGTTATAAACCTAATTTCTTGCGGATGTCCTTGGGTATGGCATTCTTGTTTACCATGTAGTCCATAGTGTTGGCTGCGATAAAGGTTTTGGTCATGTACCAGATACCTTTGTAGTCACCCCATTCACCCCATGAGTTCTTTACCATATAGTACTCCTTGCCGTTCTGGTCTTTGGCAATACCGTAGATAAGCATTCCATGGTCGTCTGTGAGTTCCCAGTTGTCGAAACGCTCTTGGCGCATTTCCTGTGTGGGTACGATTTCGGGTGCTGTGCATCCCAAAGAGTCGAAGAGCTCGGCCTTCTTTGACTTTTCAAGACGGAGCCACTTGGCGGCATCACTGCCTTTCATGCTCTGGATCTTCTTGGTATCGTAAGCGTAGGCAAGACCTGCACGGGTGAAGCCCTCTTCGCTCACATCACCTCCCCATGCAATGCAATATCCCTCGTTGATGGCGTTGTCGATAATGCGCATCATCTCGTCCATAGGAACGTTGTATGAGAGGGGATTGCGCCAGTTGTCCTGAACTTCCACGGCAAACTGGGTATAGAAAGGATGGTGTGTATAAGAAGTGATGGTCACGTAGTCGTTGAAATCAAGTCCCAGACTGTTGGCAAATGATTGGGGAGTGTATTCTTTTCCCTCGTAAGTGAATTTCTCGGGGCAATGACCGAGGTAAGCGTCCAGAATGCCTTGCAAGCCCACTTTCCACTGTGAACTGATTTTCTTTTCTGTACTCTTTGCAATGGCTACAACATAAGGTTCCATTACACCGAAAAACTCGTTGAAATTGTTCAGGGAATCGCCATACAGAGAACCGGGGAATGGCATGGCATCTTCGGGGCAAATGCCGTAATTCTGCAAGCAATAGAGGGGGTCGTAGCAAGAACCGCCCTGTGAGAACTGGCAGTCACCATGTAGGCGAACTACCTGAATGGCTCTGTCCATATAGGTCTTGTTAGCCACAAACGCTTCGCAGAGGTCATACGTCTTTCCTGTCTTCCTCAAAATCTCACTTTCGAAATAAGAGAGTGTGGAATACGCCCAGCATGTGCCGCTTCTGTTTTGGTCTTTGATGCTGGTAATCTTGTTCTCCTTAATGGTAGTGAATACGGGTTTGTTCTTGTTCACAGAGTCCTTGTCCTCTGCATGTGCACCTACGGCAAATAATGCCAGAAGTGCCACTGAAAAGATTTTTTTCATCTGTTCTTTGTTTTTATTGAAATATGAATAAGTGTATGATATGTTGTTGTCAGCAATCTTATGCACGATTCTCAGCCATAAACTGTTCCAGATCCTGTGGATGGTAGGGGATCCTTTCGTTGCCAAGGAAGCGACATCCGTCATCGGTAATCAGAATGTCGTCTTCAAGTCTGATACCTCCAAAGTCCTTGTAGGTTTCCAGCAGGTCAAAGTTGAGATACTCTGCACAGTGTTTTGATGCTTTCCAGTCGTCAATGAGGTCTGGTATGAAATAGATGCCGGGCTCGTCTGTGAGTACAAACCCTTTTTCCAAGCGTCTGCCCATTCTCAGACAGTTGGTGCCGAATTGGTCAAGTACGGGACGTGTTTCCTTGTCGAAGCCCACGTGTATTTGTCCCAATCCTTCCATATCGTGAACGTCCATTCCCATCATGTGCCCTAAGCCGTGGGGCAGGAACATGGCATGTGCACCAGCACGCACCGCCTCTTCCGTGTCACCCTTCATCAGACCCAGTTCCTTGAGGCGGTCGGTCATCAGTTTGCATACTTCCATGTGTACGTCGAAATATCTGACACCGGGTTTTGCCACTTCAAGCACGTAGTCGTGACAAGCTTCCACGATGCTGTATATTTCCAACTGCCGCTGGGTGAACTTTCCGTTTACCGGCATTGTGCGGGTGTTGTCCGAGCAGTAGTCGTCCAGCTCGCATCCCGCATCGCAGAGAACCAGTCTCCCGTCTTGCAGTAATGCATCGGAAGGAGCACCGTGCATGATTTCTCCATGCTGGCTGAAGATGGTGGCAAAGCTGACACCTTGGGCATGGGAGCGTGCAATGCCATCTACTTGTCCGGCAACATATCTTTCTGTCACACCCGGCTTGACGAGCTTCATGGCGGTGGTGTGCATTAGGTAACCTACATGGCAGGCCTTCTCGATGGCTTCAATCTCTGCCTCATCCTTGGTGCTTCGCAGTGTCACTACGGCGTTGATGAGTTCAAGGGATGCCTTCTCGCGCTGCTCTTTGGGATGGATATTCAGCAGGTCTGAGATTTGGATCATGATGTCATGGCGATAGGGAGGCAGGAGATGGATACTCCTGTTCTGCATGGCTGCCTTGTCGCAGGCAGTCTTAAGGGCTGTCATGGGAGCAGTGTTGCTGATGCCGACGCTTTCAGCCAGATGCTGTACGCTGTCAACACCGCCGTACCATACAATGTCTTCGATATCGATATCATCTCCGAATATCGTTTCTGTATCGTTGTCAATGTCAATCATTCCCACAAGTCCGTCCCGGTGTACTCCGAAGAAGTAGAGGAACGAGCTATCCTGGCGGAAAGGCGAATAGGCATTGGCCGGATAGTTTGCTGGGCTCTCATTGTTTCCGAAGAAGAGCAGAATGCCGCTTTTGACCAATTTCTTCAGTCTATTGCGACGCTGGATGTACGTGTTCTTTTCAAACATGGCTCAATTATTTTTATGTATTGTGAAGTGTTGTTATCTCTGCTGAAATGTGTCCAAACTATGACAAATAATGCTTGCGCCTTAACTTGTTTTTGTTCGGGTTCTTTTCGGAACCATCAACAAGTATCGGATGCAGTCTTTTTCTTTTGGCAAAGTTACAACAAAAAACTGAGAATGAGGGAAGAATGAAGGAAATAATTTTTGTAAATGTCATTGGATAATTTGGCGTTTTGGAATGTTTTTCATACTTTTGCGCATCAAATTAATAGTAGAGTAATTAATAGGATATTGAATTGTGTGGCCATTCAGTAAACGATATAGCATTGCCGGCAGCGGTATCCTTCAGGGGTTTACCGATTGGCACTGCCATCTTCTGCCTGGGGTTGATGATGGAGTGAAAACGATGGAAGAGACCCTAAGGATATTGGATTCTTACGAGCAGTCAGGGGTCAAGGAAGTGTGGCTCACCCCACATGTCATGGAGGACTTTCCCAATACCACAGACTCACTCCGCTTAAGGTTCTCCGAACTGATATCTGCCTATAAGGGGCGGATTAGTCTTCATCTCGCTTCTGAAAACATGCTTGACAACCTGTTTGAGCAGCGATTGCAGCAGAATGACCTGTTGCCTTTAGGCATTGAAGGCAAGCATCTGTTGGTAGAGACTTCCTACTTCAATCCTCCATACGGTCTTCAGGATATTCTACAGCGTATCAAGTCAAAAGGTTATGAACCTGTTTTGGCTCATCCTGAGCGCTATGTATATATGGACTTGAAGGATTACGAACAATTGAAGAATAATAATGTGTTGTTCCAACTCAATCTTTCTTCGTTAGTGGGAGTCTATGGCGAGGATGCGAAGCGAAAGGCCAAGTGGCTGTTGGAGAACAAGTATTACAGCTATTCCGGTACTGACACCCATAGACTTTCATCATGGGAGACAGTCATCCGTAAAAAGTGTATTTCGAAGGAAGTGTTGCAGATGCTTTGAAACGTCCGGCAGATACTTTTGCGTTAGAATGTATCTTTGCAGAAAAATAAAGGGTTGTCGTGAAAATAATCAGAAATAGTGCTCTTGTCTTGGAAGGAGGAGGAATGCGAGGCGTCTTTACGAGTGGTGTCTTGGATGCCTTCATGAAATATGAGGTGTATTTCAGATACGTGGTAGCCGTTTCGGCCGGTGCATGCAACGGCTTGTCGTATGCCAGTCGTCAGCCGCGAAGAGCCCGTTTTTCCAATATCGATATGCTGGTCAAATACGATTACCTGGGTATTCGCCATCTTCTGACCCACGGCTGTATCTTTGATCCTGAATTGCTTTATGACAGATTTCCGAACAATTTGGTTCCATACGATTATGACACATATTTCGAAAACCAGTGTACATTTGAGATGGTGACCACAAACTGCAGTACAGGAAGGGCGGAATACTTGTGTGAACATTCCGGCAACCGCCAGAGACTGCTTGATATTGTGAGGGCAAGCAGCAGTCTGCCTTATGTCACACCGATTGTCAAGGTGGATGGAGTGCCTATGCTGGATGGTGGAATTGTGGATAGCATTCCTGTGCAGCGGGCACTGGATCAGGGATTCCAGCAAGCAGTTGTTGTAGCGACAAGGAACAGAGGCTATCGAAACAACGGCAAGGACCGCAAGATTCCAGCATTTGTGTATAAGAACTATCCTCGTCTTCGTGTGGCGCTGAGCCGTCGTATAGCCTGTTACAACGAGCAGTTGGAGATGTTGGAACGGATGGAGGATGAGGGTACTGTCACTTGCATCCGCCCCCTAAAACCGATGGAAGTAGATAGGATAGAAAAGAATCCGGAAAAACTGGAACGTCTGTATCAGGAAGGGCTTGAGTTGGGAGAATGTTACTGTCGCACATTATTGTAATAGCCGCAGAGCAACGGTTTCATTACTGCGTGGCAACTACATGGGGGATGGTCAGAATTACTGTTCTTCCAGCAAGTCTGGTCTCAGTTGTCGGGTGCGTTCCATCGCCTGGTCCAGTTCCCATTGTTTGATTTTCGCCTCGTTGCCGCTTAGAAGAATATCGGGCACCTTCCATCCCTTGTATTCCGCAGGACGGGTATAGATAGGAGCGGAGAGTAATCCGTCTTGAAAACTGTCAGACAAGGCACTCTGCTCATCACCGATAACTCCGGGTATAATGCGCACGATGGCATCTGCCATTACGGCGGCAGCCAGTTCTCCGCCTGTTAGCACATAGTCGCCGATGCTTATTTCGCGTGTGATAAGGTGCTCGCGTATGCGGTGGTCGATACCTTTGTAATGACCGCAAAGGATGATGATATTCTCTTTCATTGACAGCTCGTTGGCGATAGGCTGCGAGAACTTTTCACCGTCGGGTGACGTGTAAATGACATCATCGTAATCTCGTTCTTCCTTAAGTGTGGTGATGCAACGGTCAATGGGCTCACATTGCATCACCATACCGGCAAAACCGCCATAAGGATAGTCGTCAACCCTGCGCCACTTGTCCAGGGTATAGTCTCTGAGATTGTGCAGATGAATCTCTGCAAGTCCCTTTTTTTGGGCACGTGCCAAGATGGATTCCTGTACGAATCCTTCTATCATCTCAGGCAATACGGTGATAATGTCAATTCGCATGGGCGCACGTATATAGATGTGTTCCTGAAGGAATAATTAGTTGGCTGAGGTAAACTCGTCCAAGAAGCGGATGTCATTTTCCGAGAACATGCGCAAATCGCTCACTCTGTATTTCAGGTTGGTGATGCGTTCTACACCCATACCGAATGCATATCCGCTGTACACGGTGCTGTCTATGCCGCATTGTTCCAGTACGTTGGGGTCAACCATTCCGCAGCCCAGAATCTCTACCCAGCCTGTGTGCTTGCAGAAGCCGCAGCCTTTTCCACCGCAGATGTGGCATGAGATATCCATCTCGGCGCTTGGTTCTGTAAATGGGAAATAGCTGGGACGGAGACGTATTTGGGTGTCTGCGCCAAACATTTCGCGTGCAAAAGACAGAAGCACCTGCTTCAGGTCGGTGAAAGACACATTCTTGTCGATATACAGGCCCTCTACCTGATGGAAGAAGCAGTGGGCGCGAGCCGTAATGGCTTCATTGCGATAAACACGTCCGGGACAAATGATGCGTATGGGAGGCTCTGTCGTTTCCATGACCCTTGCCTGTACGCTGCTGGTATGCGAGCGCAGCAGTATGTTCTTGGTCACATCATTGGGGTGCTGTGACACGAAGAATGTGTCCTGCATATCACGGGCAGGATGGTCGGCTGCAAAATTCATCTTGGTGAACACATGCAGGTCGTCTTCCACTTCAGGACCGTCGGCAAGGATGAATCCCATGCGCGAGAAGATGTCGATAATCTCATTGGTAATGATGGTGAGCGGATGACGTGTTCCCAAGGCGATGGGGTAGGGAGTACGTGTCAGGTCAATGTTCATACACTCTGTGTCGGCAGTTTCAAACGACTGTTTGATTTCGTTGATACGTTCAATGGCTGTCTGCTTCAGCTCGTTGATTTTCATTCCCACTTCCTTCTTCTGTTCAGCAGGAACAGTGCGGAAGTCCGACATCAGAGCGGTTATCTCACCTTTCTTGCTCAAGTATTTAATTCTCAAAGCCTCGATTTCTTCTGCACTGGAAGCGCTGATATTCTGAACTTCCTCCAAAAGCTGGCTTATCTTGTCAAGTATCATTTTTGCTTATATTTAAAATTTTCTGCAAAGGTAATATTTTTGTTGGGAAATAGTGCATGTTATCAAAATAAAGTTGTAATTTTGCGTCGTTTTAAAAGGTGGTTAATTCTCCTGATTTACGATGAAAAGGTATGTGATTGTTTTAGGGCTCTGCGTGGGTGTGATGTTCTCTTGCGGAGGTAATAAAACGACAGGCGGTCAAGAAGAGGTGTCAACGGATTCTATGGACACGGCAACGGTGAATGATAGTATGGAAAATGTATCTGCCGTGGACGCTTCCTTGCCAAAGGCCGCCGATGAACTTTTTGACGATTTCTTCTTCAATTTTGTGGCGAACAGGCGTCTGCAGATGTCGCGTATTCATTTCCCTTTGCCCGAGTGGAAAGACGGCAAGGCTGTGATGAAACAGAAAAGCGAGTGGAAAATGGACCACTTTTTCATGAATCAAGGCTACTACACTTTGATTTTCGACAACAGAAAGCAGATGGATTTGCTGAAAGATACATCTGTGGCACATGTGGTGGTAGAGAAGATATTCCTCGATAAACAGTGGGTGAAGCAGTATGAGTTTGAACGTCAGAACGGTTTGTGGATGCTGCAATGTGTGAAAAGCAAGTCGTCTTGGGAAACCATGAATGCCTCGTTCATAGAGTTTTACCATAAGTTTGCTACCGACACCTTGTTCCAGTTGGAGAGCTTGAATAATCCCGTCGCCTTTTCCGGACCTGATCCTGATGACGATTTCAAACAGATGGACGGAGTGATTGCTCCCGACACTTGGCTCGCCTTCTCTCCGGAACTGCCCCAAAAGATGATTTATAATATTGTTTATGGGCAGAACTACAGGGAAAGCAACCATAAGATATTTCTGATTAGAGGTATCTCTAATGGATTGGAAATAGAAATGGTATTCAAAAGACAGAACAACCGTTGGAAGTTGTTTAAGTTAAACACCTGACCTTTCACTCATTTTTACGCTATAATGAAGATAAACTATAACGCACCTATACCCAATACCTTTGGTATCAAGGCTCTGTGTGATGTCTTTCTGGAGCCAGAAAACGAAGAGGAAATTGTAGAGGCATTGGATATAGCCAAATCATCTTACAGCCAACTGCTGGTCACCGGTGAGGGGAGCAATCTGTTGTTTGTCAATGATTTCCATGGTGCGGTGATACATCCTGTCACACAGGGAGTATCGGCCGCCAGTCAGAACGACAAGGTGATAGTTACCGCCATGGCAGGAGTGATTTGGGACGACCTGGTGAATCATTGTGTAGGACACGGGTGGTATGGGTTGGAAAACCTTTCTTTGATTCCAGGTACGGTGGGAGCCTCTGCCGTGCAGAATATTGGTGCTTATGGAGTAGAGGCAAAAGATGTGATTGCGAGCGTGGGTGTCGTTGACATCCAGACTGGCAGTAAAATGGAGATTGAGGCAGCTTCGTGCAATTATGCATATAGGAGCAGCAATTTCAAGAATAAGTGGAAGGGTAAATATCTTGTCACTCACGTTACCTATCAGTTGAGTACAGAGTTTGTGCCGCATCTGGATTATGGCAATATACGTGATGTACTTGCTGCCAAAGGCATACATCAGCCCACAGCAGCCGATGTGAGGAACGCCATTATCGGAATCAGAACAGAAAAGCTTCCTGACCCCCAGGTCGAAGGGAATGCCGGCAGTTTCTTCTTGAATCCTGTGATACCTTTAGCCCAGTTTGAAGCGCTCCGTAAAGAATACCCCTCCATTCCTTCCTATCCGGTGGATGGGCAGAACGTGAAAATTCCTGCGGCCTGGCTGATAGACCAATGTGGATGGAAAGGCAAGACCATGGGTGCTGCCGGCGTACATCACAAACAGGCCTTGGTGCTGGTGAACAAGGGGGGCGCTAAAGGTGGTGAAATCATAGCGTTGTGCGATGCGATTGTAAAGGATGTCCGTTCGCGATTTGGCGTTGTGATTCGACCGGAAGTGAATGTGCTGTAATCTTCAGCGCTCATTACAATCCCCTCTTAGTCTGAACAAAATACTGCTCATACAATCATGAAACTTACTTTTCTCGGAACGGGAACCAGTTGCGGAGTGCCGGTATTAGGCTGCGAGTGTGCTGTATGCCAAAGTACCGACCCTAAAGACAAACGCCTGCGATGTGCCGCCATGCTGGAAACACCGTCCACCCGCTTGCTGATAGACTGTGGACCTGATTTCAGACAGCAGATGATGGGTCGCCCTTTCAAAAAGATTGACGGCATCTTGGTGACGCATGCCCATTATGACCATGTCGGCGGACTGGATGATGTGCGCCCGTACTGCAAATTGGGCAATATGGATGTCTTTGCCAATGAGACCGCCATTGGCAGCATGTGCCAGATGATGCCTTATTGTTTTCCGCCTCGCGGCACCGAGATGTATCCCGGAGTTCCGAAAATCCAGATGCACCCGGTTGTTGCCGGTTGCCGTTTCACTATCGGTGACATAGATATCCTTCCGGTAAATGTGATGCACGACCAGTTACCCATCTTAGGCTATAGGTTTGGCAGTTTTGCATATATCACAGATATAAAGACGATGGCTCCTGAAGATATTTCATTGCTCATAGGAGTACACACTTTGGTGGTAAGTGCCTTGAGGTTCGAAAAGCCCCATCATTCACATTTCCTGGTGGATGATGCCATTGCCTTTGCCGATAAGGTGGGGGCGCAATGTGTGTATCTTACCCATGTCTGTCACGATATGGGGTGTCATGAAGATGCAGAGCAGAAGCTTCCTGCCCATTTCCATATCGCTTATGACAATCAGGTGATAGAACTGTAATACGCACAATCAGTTCGAAACAAAGGCTGTTATGACTCCATTTTGTTAAATAAAGTTGAAGTTTAGCGAAAAAATAACGAACACTTTGCTCGGTTAATGAAAAATTCTTACCTTTGCAACGTGTTTTTCATAGTATTAGATTTAAGGTTAACAAAGGTTGGAGTACAGCGGTACTCCTTTTTTTATGTCTGAACCGATCATCCCTTGTTTCTTTCTTGATAAGTCTTTGATGCCTCCTCAATGCTTCCTCAACGCCTCCTTATTTCTTTGTCTTGCGTTTTCTCGCCAAAGGCAACAGGTTTCCGTAATGCTTCATGAGTTTTCTTACCAGCAGAAACGCATCAATTGCAGTAATGCTGTTGCTGATAAGATTGGCGATGTGTTCGCCCTTTGTTGCCGCCTTTTGTGGAGCGGCCAGCGAATGCCATAGTAACGCTACTTCTTCTTCCTTTGCTTCTATTTCTTTAGCAAGTTGGCTTTTGCGCAAAGCAAGGTCTTCCGTGGTATTGTAAATGTGGGTGCCTTCTGTCTGCATAACTTTGGTTTTTGGAGTGAAGAGGTCATTCTGATAACAGGATGTTGGTCAACAGGCGCACCAACGGTCTTTCAATCCATGCCTTCTTGTTGTAGCCCACCAGTATGAGCAGCAAAAGGAACACAGCCCCCATGATGGCAAATGCACCTGCCATGCCTACGTATTGCTCCAGCCAATATACTATGGCAAAAGAAAAATAGAACAGAACGGCCACAACAAGTATGAGCGTAATGACTGTGACACACAATGCCGAGAGCAGTTTGACTGTCTTGTCAAGTGCATCGATTTTCAGATAAGCTCCCTTCAGCTCAAGATATTCCTTCAGCTTTTCTATGAGTTGTGTCAGAGACTCTACGTTTTTGTCGCTTGAAAGCATGTGTACACGGGTTTGAAAACATGGAAAAGAATGTTACCGGGCTGTGCGTAAAGGCTTATACGTATTTGTCTTTCGCCTTCACGCGCAGCCTGGACTACGTCTGACTTACTCGGCAGGATTGGTTTCCTGAATGTCATCAACTAGGTCGCAAACTTCTTTGCGGGTCAGCTTGATGTTGTGTTTCTTCAGAAAATCCTCTACTGTTCCAGTCAGTCTCTCGCGTGTGTCAACACCTTTTTCAGGGGCAAACAGCAAACCTGCCACAGCTCCGACCAATGCTCCGCCTAAAAAAGCACTGAGGTAACCTAAACTCTTCATGTTCATACGTGTTGTTTTGGGGTTATACAATGTTTCGGATTGAATGTACATAGAAGTTGCCTTGACCTCTGATGCTTCTTTCCTTTCTGTTGCAAATGTATGGAATGTTTTCTGAAAACGTCTATGATTTCTACGATTTTTTGTTAAAACGACACGTTTTTTGCTATTTAACAAACTTTAGAAGCCACATGCACTCCGTTTCCATCCAAAATTTGTAACTTCGCAAAAATTTATGTGCCGATAAGGCGCAACAACCAGCGACAGTTGAATCTTTTGCGTTTAATCAAAATACAAAATATCGAGAGATTATGAAGAAAATAATGTTTTTGGTGGCTTCCTTGTGTGTGGCCATGTCATTCACCGGTTGTAAGTCAAGCGAAAGTGCATATAAGAAGGCATACGAGAAGGCAAAGGCTCAGGAGGCTCAGCAGGCTCCCGCAGAGCAGATGCAAGACCAAAGTGCGGTAGTTGCTCCTGTTGAGGAAAAGCCTGTCACTGAGGTGAGAATCGTGGATAACGCTGACAATGTGCAGGTGCGCCAGGAAAAGGTTTCCGTGGTCAACGGTTCTGGACTGAAGAACTACAGCGTTGTTGTAGGTTCGTTCCTGAGCAGAGCCAATGCCGAAGGCTTGCAGCAGCAGCTCCGTGATGCTGGCTACGATGCACAACTTGTGAAGAATGAGGAGCGCAACATGTTCCGCGTGGTAGCCGCCACTTTTGACAGCAAGGCAGATGCAGCAGCCAGCAGGAATGAATTCCGCGCCAAGTATCCCGATGCCTGGTTGCTCAACAACGCACAATAAACCGTCTTTTTATTTTCTGTAAAGTCATCCTTTTGAACCATAGGAACTGTGGCGAGAATTCTGGCAGTTGATTACGGAAAGAAGAGAACAGGACTGGCAGTGACCGACCCCCTACAACTCATTGCAGGCGGGTTGGCTACTGTTTCTACCGCCGACCTGTTTGTCTTTCTCACTGATTATTTCGGGAAAGAGGAGGTAGAACTGGTCGTTGTGGGAGAACCGCGCCAGAACGATGGCAGTCCCAGTGAGAATCTTTCACGTGTCAGACAGTTTGCGGCTTCTTTCAAGAAAAGGTTTCCGCATATTCCCATTGATTTCTATGATGAGCGCTTCACTTCCGTATTGGCGCATCAGGCGATATTGGAAGGAGGCTTGAAGAAAAAGACGAGACAAGACAAGGCACTGGTGGATGAAGTCAGTGCCACTATCATATTACAAGACTACATGTCTTCTCAAAAATATCAACTAAGGAAGAAATTATAGCATGATTTTACCGATTTACATCTACGGTCAGCCCGTACTGAGAAAGGTGGCGGAGGATATTACACCAGATTATCCCGGTCTTGATGATTTTATCAAGGATATGTGGGACACCCTGGCAGATTCTGAAGGAATCGGACTGGCTGCTCCGCAAGTGGGCCGCTCTGTCAGAATCGTTGTAATCGACTTGGATTTGTTGTCTGATGACCTGCCCGAATACAAGGGCTTCCGTAAGGTGTTTATCAATCCCCATATCGTAGAGTATGACGATACCCATACCGATGTATCTGAAGAGGGATGCCTTAGTCTGCCTGCCATTCATGAGCGGGTGCAGCGCCCCACACGTATCCATGTAACGTATCTGGATGAGCAGATGCAGCCCCACGATGAGTGGGTAGAGGGCTATCTGGCAAGGGTGATGCAGCATGAATTTGACCATCTGGAGGGAAAGGTTTTTGTTGACCGTATATCTCCGCTTCGCAAACAACTCATAAAGAGTAAGTTGAGGGCTTTGCTTCAAGGCCGTTTCCGCTGTGGATACAAGACGAAATTGGCAGCAAGATGATGCGTTCACTACTATTACTCATACTTCCTTTCCTACATCTATCAGCCTATTCCCAATATAATACCGACCGATTACTGATGATAGGGCGCAGTGCGCTCTATTATGAAGACTATGTGCTTTCCATCCAGTATTTCAACCAGGCGATAAGTGCCAAACCTTATCTTTATGAACCCTGGTTTTTCCGTGGATTGGCAAAATACTATCTGGAAGATTTCCTCGGAGCGGAAACAGACTGTACCAAAGCCATAGAACGCAATCCCTATGTAATCAACAACTATGAGCTAAGGGCCATCGTCCGAATCAAGAGAAGCAATTTCCTGGGAGCTGCCGATGATTATAGCAGAGCCATCAAATATGCTCCCGACAACCAGAACCTGTGGCATAACCGTGTGCTGTGCCATATCCAGAACAAGAACTACAGTCAGGCAATCACCGAACTCGACACCATCTCCCGTCGATGGTCCAACTATGCCCCTGCCTATAGCATGAGGGCAGAGGTGTTACTGTTGCAGAAAGACACCGTTCAGGCTCTGGAGGCGCTTGACAAAAGCATCGCAATTGACGAATACGATGGGGTGGTGTGGGCTGCAAAAAGCAATATCTATCTGAGTCGCGGGCAGTGGAAATCCGCCGAAGAGGCATTGGACAAGGCTATCCATCTCAAACCCAAACAATCAGGCTATTACATCAACAGGGCATTGGCACGGCTGAAGCAGAACAATCTGCGTGGTGCCATGGCTGATTACGACACAGCGCTGGATGTGGATCCCAACAACTATTTGGGACATTACAACCGCGGTCTATTGCGTGCACAGGTGGGAGATGACAACAGGGCAATCACCGACTTTGACTTCGTGCTCACTGTAGAGCCCGACAACTACATGGCACTATTCAACCGTGCCTTGCTGCTTGAAACCACCGGCGACCTCAAAAAGGCCATTGCTGACCTGTCGAAAATCATAGAGCAGTACCCGAACTTCTGGGCAGGATTGGAGCATCGTGCCGCATGTTACAGAAAGCTCGGCATGACCAAGAAAGCTGAACAAGACGAATTCCGTGTCTATAAGGCGCAGTTGTACAAGCATCTGTACGGCATACAGCCCCGACTGAACAAGGAACAGCTGCGTAAGCGGAGTGACGATGACGATCTGGACAAGTACAACCAGATAGTGATTGCCGACGAGCAGGAAGAGGTGCATGAATACAAGAACGAGTACAGAGGCAAGGTACAGAACCGAAGGGTGGATATGGAGTTCAAGCCGATGTATGCCATGTCATACCAGCACTCACACAACGAGGTGAAACGCTATGTGCCTTTCTCGTCAGAGATTGATGCCATCAACAATCAGAGCCTTTTCGGCAAGAAGATTTATATATCGTGTGATGTTCCTGCACTTACGGAGAAAGAGTCCAAGGAGTATTTTGACTATATAGCCCTTCTTTCAGAACTTGCAGGACGAACAGATGCCTCAAAGTTGGCTGGCGTACTGTTCCAGAGGGCTATCGCCTATACAGTGACCCAGAACCTGGATGAAGCCAAAGACGATCTGACAGCCTGTATCAAGGCTGACAGCACGATGGTGGCGGCATATTGGCAGCGGGCCATTTGCCATGCCAAACAGGCAGATTTCCTCAAGTCGCAGGGAAAGGAGTACCAGTTGATGCTCACTTCGGCTGTCAAGGACTTGTCGGCTGCCATCCGGCTCGACCAGCAGAATCCCTATCTGTATTACAACCGTGCCAACGTGTATGTGATGCTCAACGATATCGCCCATGCCGTGGAAGACTATTCGCGTGCCATCGTACTCGACAAGAACATGGCAGAGGCGTATTACAACCGGGGAATAGCGCGTATCCGCCTGTCGTACAAGACACAAGGCATTCAGGATTTGAGTAAGGCTGGCGAGTTGGGACTCTACGAGGCATACAGCATCATCAAGCAAGCCGGGAAATAAATATTTTTCAGTAATCCATGCTCTTGTTACAGATTTATACACTAATTTTGTAGCCGCAAAAACAAACATATATTGTAGATATGATAAACATTCAATTTCCGGATGGCTCTGTTCGCTCGTATGAGCAGGGTGTTACCGGACTCCAGATTGCCGAAAGCATCTCACCTGCTTTGGCACGCGACGTTATCGCCTGCGGTGTGAATGGTGAGACAGTAGAGTTGAATCGTCCTATCAATGAGGACTCTTCCATCGCCCTGTACAAGTGGGACGACGAGGAGGGCAAGCATGCATTCTGGCACACCTCGGCACACTTGCTGGCAGAGGCTTTGCAGGAGTTGTACCCTGGCATCCAGTTTGGCTTCGGTCCTGCCATCGAAAACGGCTTCTTCTATGATGTGCTGCTCCCCGGCGGAGAGAGCATCAAGGAGGGTGACTTCCCTCAGATAGAGGCGAAGATGAAAGAACTGGCAGGCAAGAAAGAGCCTGTGGTGCGCAAGGAGGTAGCTAAGGCAGACGCGCTGAAGGAATTTGGCGCGGCAGGTCAAACCTACAAGTGTGAGCACATTGACCAGGATTTGGAAGACGGCACCATCACCACCTATACACAAGGTTCGTTTACCGACCTGTGCAAGGGTCCTCATTTGCTGAATACCGGAGCCATCAAGGCTGTCAAACTGACCAGTGTGGCAGGTGCCTTCTGGCGTGGCGATGCCAACCGCGAGCAGATGCAGCGCCTGTATGGCATCTCATTCCCCAAGAAGAAGATGCTCGACGAGTATCTGGTGATGATAGAGGAGGCGAAGAAGAGAGACCATCGCAAGATTGGCAAGGAAATGGAACTCTTCATGTTCTCCGAGAAAGTAGGTAAGGGACTTCCTATATGGCTGCCCAAAGGAACCGAACTGCGCTTGCGCCTGCAAGACCATCTGCGCAAGGTTCAGAAGCGCTTTGGTTATCAAGAGGTGATTACTCCGCACATCGGCTCCAAGAACCTTTATGTCACCAGCGGTCATTATGCCCACTACGGCAAGGACTCTTTCCAGCCCATCCACACTCCTGAGGAGGATGAGGAGTATATGCTCAAACCGATGAACTGTCCGCATCACTGCGAGATATTCGCCTGGAAACCGCGCTCATACAAGGATCTTCCCTTGCGTATTGCTGAGTTCGGTACGGTATATCGCTATGAGCAGAGCGGTGAATTGCACGGACTTACCCGTGTGCGCTCGTTCACGCAGGATGATGCCCACCTGTTCTGTCGTCCCGACCAGGTGAAGCAGGAGTTCCTCAACGTGATGGATATCATCCAGATTGTGCTCACTGCCTTTGGCTTCAACTTCGAGGCTCAAATTTCGTTACGCGACCCTAACGACCATGAGAAGTACGTGGGTAGCGATGAGGACTGGGCACGTTCTGAGGCTGCCATCGTGGAGGCTTGCAAGGAAAAGGGACTCAACGCCAAGATAGAATACGGAGAGGCTGCCTTCTATGGTCCTAAACTCGACTTTATGATCAAGGATGCCATCGGTCGCCGTTGGCAGTTGGGTACCATCCAGGTGGACTACAACCTGCCTAAGCGCTTCCAGTTGGAATATACTGATGAGGACAACACCAAGAAGACACCGGTGATGATCCACCGTGCTCCCTTCGGTTCTATGGAGCGTTTCTGTGCCGTGCTGATAGAGCACACCGCAGGTCATTTCCCCTTGTGGCTTACTCCCGACCAGGTAGCCATTCTGCCCATCTCCGAGAAGTACAACGAGTATGCGCATCAGGTGGCAAAATACTTTGACAAGGTGGGTGTGCGTGCCACTATCGACGACCGTAACGAGAAGATTGGCCGCAAGGTACGCGACAACGAGCTGAAGCGTGTGCCCTATATGGTCATTGTCGGAGAGAAGGAGCAGGCTGATGGTACTGTGGCTGTCCGTCCCCAGGGAGGTGGCGAGCAGTGTGTCATGAGCATGGAAGATTTTGCCAAGAAAATCAACGATGAAGTGGCTGAGATGACTAAAGACTTCTAAAAGTCTTATCTATATCCTTTAAAGCCGTAAGAGGTACAGGCGGAATCTGCCTCCCTCCTACGGCTTTTCTTTTGTCTTTTTCCCCTCTTTTTAACCCAAATCGGTCATTAGCGTTAGATTTTGTTGCATAAACCGTTCAATGCCGAATCTAATTGCTGATGTCTATACAGCTTGCCATGGGAACGATTATATCTTAACGTGAGTTCGACGAATTTAATTGATTGCTACTGTCTGTTTGCTGGTGACTTGTGCGCACTGAAAGTGCAGGCTGCACTTTCAGTGCGCACAAATCATCAGCCAGCTTTCAGCCTGCGTCGTTTGATAATTCTTATTAATTGTATAAGGCTTACTTCGAATTCTTCGAACTCACGTTATTTACTGCCAGAGCCGCTTAGGCTTGGCGAATTTTTAACGAACTATTGACAAGAAAACATATACTAATATTTCACGATAATTATCTGCTGATGGTGGCGCATAGTCGGAAGCCCTGTGTCAAGGCACTCAGTTCCACAGGATCATCATCCAGTTCTGTGGATACGATGTGCTAAGCATGAAGGAAGTATGATTGCTACGACGTAGTTATCTTTGCCATACAGACACCAATAAAGGGTCACAGGGGCATGTACGTTGGTTCTGGAATCATCGATGAGAATCATGTGAACCTGACCCTGTGACCACAATTTATTTCAGTTCATCGGGAATCACGGGCATGGCTCCGTGCTGTGTGCATACGTAGGCACTCACGTTCACTCCTATGCGATGGGCCTCGGCGATGGGTTTGCCGGAGAGGATGGAGGCAACGAACGAACCGGTGAAGGAGTCGCCGGCACCTACGGTGTCCGCTACTTCCACCTTCGGGGTCTCGAGATACGACATGGCTCCCTTGGAGAAGACATAGCTGCCGTTGACACCACAGGTGAGGATGAGCATGTCGAGATTATACTTGCCGAGGATGAGCCAGCACTTGTTCTCGATGTCAAGACCGGGATAACCAAACATACGGCCTATGATGACAAGTTCCTCGTCGTTGATCTTGAGGA
>CALZXH010000035.1 GCA_945830055.1 uncultured Prevotella sp. | reverse complement strand
GATTTATTCCAAAGTATGTTTGCGCAGAACAGTCTAATGACCGATTTGGGTTTAAATAACGTGAGTGCGCACAAATCATCAGCAAGCAGTCATGGCAAAACAATCATGTGAATTCATCGAACTCACGTTAATTAAAGGAAGTCCTCAATGATTTCTTCAAGACGCAAATGAAAGTAAGTTCGAAATATAATTTGTTTACTAATTATTCTTTGCGTCTTGCCCCACCCAATAGAGTCCTACAAGAATGAGCAACGCCCCCAGCATGGCCATAGGGGTCATCTGCTCACCCAGTACAATATAGCTGCAAATCATCGTGAAGACTGGATTGAGGTAGATATAATTGGAGGCTTCTACGGTACCCAACCGCTTAAGTACCACATTCCACAACACATAGCAGACCAACGAGGCAACAATACCTAAAAACAGCACATTGCCCAACACTACAGGATATAACAATCGCTCCAACGGAAACTGCCAGGGAGAACAGACAAAGAAAGGCAAGATACTCACTACCCCGTAGAAGAATACCTTGCGCGTGATAAAGGTGGTGCTGTAACGGCCTGAGACACGGTTGATTATCAAACTGTAGAAGGCCCATGTCCACGCAGCCGCAAAGGAGAGCAAGTCGCCCACAGGCTCTATATGAAGCGCGAAACTACCGTTATAGACCACCATAGCCACTCCCACCAGACCCAAGAGCGAACCTCCGAACAGCCTGCGTGTAGGATGACGACGCTCCAGCCACAGGGCCAGGATGGCTGTAAGCAAAGGCGCTGTACAGACTATGAACGACACGTTGGTGACCAACGTCATACCCACAGCCGTATTCTCGGTCAAGAAATACATGGAGCCGCCCGTCATGCCAGCCAGCAGCATCCAAAACTCGTCTTTCCAGTTATCACACCAAAGGCGACGGGGAGATACCAGCCATATACCTACATAAGCCATCAAAAACCGTATCAGGAATATTTCCTTCGGAGCCATGCCATTATCCAGCAATACACGGGTAGAGACAAAGGTAGTACCCCATAACGCCACAATGACAAAAGCCAAGAGATGATATTTCAACAAAACCTGTTTCATACTCAAATCACATCTGGCATGAAAAACCAGAACAAACCATTCTGTTCCTTACACATATTTATATAAATAAGGACTTCCAACCCCACCCACTGTTCAAATGGGAAGCGTGGTGGTTTCCGTTAAGACAAAATTACATCTTTTTTTTCAAAAAACATTCAATTCTTTTTCTTTTATCACTGAAAATCAGTATATTTGCAGTCCGAAAGAAAAAACATACTTTTATTCATCCAATATTAAACAACAAAACCAGATGACAAAAGCAGATATTATCAACAAAATCGTGGCTGATACCGGGTTAGCAAAGAAGGACGTAGCCGCTACCGTAGAAGCCTTCATGGAGGAGGTTAGAAACAGTCTGTCAAGCAGAAAAGAAGACGTGTTTTTGCGTGGATTCGGCAGCTTTATCGTAAAGCACCGTGCAGCCAAGACCGCCCGCAATATTTCAAAAAACACTACCATCATTATTGATGCCCACGATTTTCCGGCATTCAAACCGGCAAAGAGTTTTATCGCCAAGATGAAATAATCAACAAAATCATAATATAAATTTAATATTCTCGAACTATGCCAAACGGAAAGAAAAAGAAGGGCCACAAAATGGCTACTCACAAGCGTAAGAAGAGACTGAGAAAAAACAGACATAAGAGCAAGTAATCAAAAGGCTCTAAACTGAAACAGTCTGAAAAGGAAATGAAGGGAGTGTGTCGGGTAATGATTTTGGAAAGCCGGCACACCCTTTCTCTTTAAAAGAGGAATATTACTACCTGAAAAGAACGGAAAACAACACTCATCAGACCACCTGAAACTATTATGACAAGCGAAGTAATTATTGATGTACAACCTAAGGAGATTTCCATCGCACTGCTCGAAGACAAGAGTCTGGTGGAATACCAGAACGAGCCTCGTTCGGCTTCATTCTCCGTGGGCAACATCTATGCGGCAAAAGTGAAAAAACTGATGCCCGGACTCAATGCATGCTTCGTGGATGTGGGATATGAGAGGGATGCTTTTCTGCATTATCTGGACTTGGGCGCACAATTCAGTTCTTACGAGAAATACCTGAAACAGGTGCAAAGCGACCGAAAAAAACTATACCCTATCTCCAAAGCCTCACGACAGCCCGACCTGCAGAAGGACGGCAGCGTGCAGAACACACTGAAGGTAGGACAAGAAGTGTTGGTACAGATTGTCAAGGAACCCATTTCTACCAAGGGACCACGTCTGACCTGCGAACTCAGTTTTGCCGGCAGATACCTGGTTCTCATGCCCTTTTATGACAAAGTGTCTGTATCCACGAAAATCAAGAAAGGAGAAGAACGCACGCGCTTGAAGCAACTGATTCAGAGTATCAAGCCCAAGAACATGGGCGTAATAGTACGTACCTCTGCCGAGGGAAAACGAGTGGCAGAACTGGACAACGAACTGAAAGCGCTGGTGAAGAAATGGGATGATGCCATTACCAAGTTCCAGAAAACAACAGAACGACCCCAACTGGTGTGCGAAGAAACAAGCCGGGCGGTAGCCATGCTGCGCGACCTGTTCAATCCTACCTACGACGGCATCCACATCAACGACCACGCCATCTACGAACAAGTAAGGGAATATGTCAAGATGATTGCACCTGAAAAGGCAGAAATCGTAAGATTCTACAACGGACAGGTACCTATCTTTGACAATTTCAACGTGACAAAACAGATAAAATCCGCTTTTGGAAAAACCGTCAACTACAAACATGGTGCCTACATGATCATCGAGCATACAGAGGCCCTGCATGTAGTGGATGTGAACAGCGGAAACAGAACACGCTCGGGAAACGGACAGGAAGCCAACGCACTGGAAGTGAACCTGGGCGCAGCCGACGAACTGGCCCGACAACTGAGACTGCGAGATATGGGAGGTATCATCGTAGTAGATTTTATCGACATGAACCTGGCGGAAGACAGGCAGCTGCTCTATGAGCGCATGTGCAAGAACATGCAGAAAGACAGAGCCAAGCACAACATCCTGCCGTTGAGCAAGTTCGGACTGATGCAGATAACCCGACAGCGTGTACGCCCTGCGATGGACGTCAACGTAGAGGAAACCTGTCCCACCTGTTTTGGCAAGGGGACCATCAAGTCGAGCATCCTGTTCACCGACCAGCTGGAGAGCAAAATCAACCGTCTGGTCAACAAGATAGGCATCAAGACATTCAGTCTGCACGTGCATCCCTATGTGGCTGCCTATATCAATAAGGGACTCTTCAAGTCCATCAAGCGCCAATGGCAGATGAAATACGGCTTCGGCATCAAGATTATCCCCTCGGAAAAACTGGCGTTCCTGCAATACGAGTTCTATGACAAGGACCGTAACTTCATCGACATGAAGGAGGAGATAGAAACAAAATAATGACGTGAGATGACTACTGTGTGGGAAATCATTTTTTGGATATGCTTGGGTATAGTAATCTATACCTATGTAGGCTACGGCATACTTCTCTACATCATCTTGAAAATAAAGCGGCTGTTGGGCTATCGCAGGCAACAGCCGCTACTGGGCATTAACAGGAACCTGTGGCCTGAAGTGACGCTCATGGTATGCGCCTACAACGAAGAAGAGGTGGTGGGGATGAAAATGGACAACACCCGCCAACTTGACTATCCGACAGAGAAACTGCACCTGCTGTGGGTCACCGACGGCAGCAGCGACAAGACCAACGAACTGCTCGGCGGTTATCCTGAAGTGGAAGTGCTCTACCAGCCCCAGCGACAAGGTAAGACTGCCGCCCTGAACCGCGGCATCGCCCATGCCCGCACGGAAATCATCATCATGACTGATGCCAACACACTTCTAAACAGGGACGCTATCCAAGAGATAGCCCGCCTGTTTCAGGATCCTTCAGTGGGTTGTGTGGCCGGCGAGAAGAGAGTGATGGCACGTGACGAAGAACAGACAGCGGCAAAAGGAGAAGGCGCTTACTGGAAATATGAAAGCACGCTGAAACGCTGGGACAGCGAACTATTCTCTGCCATGGGGGCTGCGGGAGAGCTGTGTGCCGTCCGCAAGCCTCTCTACCAGCCTATGCCCCACGATACGCTGCTCGATGACTTCATCATGTCCATGCGCATCACCGCACAAGGATACCGTATTGCCTACTCCAAAGAGGCATACGCCATGGAATACGGTTCTGCCGACATCAGGGAGGAGGGAAAACGCAAACAGCGGATTGCCGCAGGCGGATTACAGAGCATTTGGCGACTGAGAAGGCTGATGAATCCCTTTACCCGTCCGCTACTGGCTTTTCAGTTCATATCCCATCGCGTATTGCGCTGGAGCATCACCCCCATCGCGCTGATGGCACTGATTCCACTCAACGTCATTCTGGTGTTCCAGTCAGCCGGATGGATATACACCGTTCTGTGGATTGCACAGATTGTATTCTATCTCCTGGCATTCACAGGCTTTCTGATGGAACAGAAGGGGAAGGCGTCAAAAGTCTTCTATATCCCCTATTATTTCCTGTTTATGAACATCAACGTGTTCCGCGGCATGAAGTATCTGGCAAAGCATCGTAACAACGGAGCATGGGAAAAGGCTAAAAGAGGATAAATTTCATCGTTTTTTCTTCCTGATATCAAATTATTTTTATATTTTTGCCAGACAATATACTGCATAGCCTATAATAAGCATGAAAAATCAGGATCAATACTTGCAAGAACTTCAAGAGGCACGGGCCATAGCGCAAGAAGCCATACGCGAGCGTGATGCCGCGTATGCCAAACTGAAAGAGCATGAAGAAGCCATCAAAAAGGCAGAGAAATCCAGTAGGATGAAGTCGCTGTTCCTTGCCAACATGAGCCATGAGATACGTACTCCGCTCAACGCCATCGAGGGCTTTTCGCGCGTCTTGGCGGAAACCGAATCGGAAGAGGAGCGCATGAAGTATTTGGAAATCATCGAAAGCAACAACAAGCGCCTGCAAAGCCTCATCAACGAGATCCTCGATTTGTCACGTGTAGAGTCGGGCGAGATTACGTTCAAGAAAACAGACACCAGCCTGCGCACCCTATGCAACAGTATCAAGCAGAGTTTCAAATTCCGTCTTCATGAAAATATCGGACTGAAAAACATCGAGCCCGAAGATTACATCATCATGAAGACTGACCCCAACAGATTGTCGCAAGTATTGTCAAACCTTATAGGCAACGCACTCAAACACACCACCGAAGGCATGATTTGTTTCGGCTACAGTCTGATTGAGGAGAATACAAAGATCAAATTTTTCGTCAGCGATACCGGTAGCGGTATTGCTCCCGAAGACCAAGAGAACATCTTCCTGACCTATGTGTCAAAAGATGCAGAAAAAAACAACAACGGTCACGGACTGGGCTTGGCTCTCTGCAAGATTATCGTGGAGAAGATGGGCGGCCATATCGGAGTGGAGTCAGAGTTGGGCAAGGGTTCTACCTTTTATTTCGAACTGCCTTTCGAAGGTACAGTAAGCGATCAAGTAGATCTCCATAATTCACTTACCAACAACCGTACTCTGCGCGTCAATCTCAAGCCCATAGGACCGATAAACAAGAAAAAAGTACTGGTGGCAGAAGACGAAGAGAGTAACTACCAGTTGCTTAAGAGTGTGCTGGGACAGCGTTATATCCTGTACAGAGCCTTGAACGGTATCGATGCCGTGACACAGCAGGAGGAGGAAAATCCGGACTTGATTCTGATGGACATCCGAATGCCTGAGATGAACGGACTGGATGCCACCCGCATCATCAAGGAAGTGGCAAGCGATGTGCCCATCATCGCCCTCAGTGCATACGCCTTTGAGGAAGACATCTCCGCCGCTAAGGCTGCCGGATGCGATGATTTTCTGGCCAAACCGTTCCAGATTGAGGAACTGATAGACACCATTGAGAAATATCTGAAATAGAATCATATACCATCTCATCCAACATTTTTGCGCTATGGGAAAACTGGCAGTTTACAAGTACCTATCTTCGATGTTGCTGATTTTTCAAATTGTAGTCTGCATCTTCACTTTTGTCGGACTATTTGGAGGAAACAGCAGTCCGATAGGGAATACTGCGAATGCGATGCTTGTATATGTACTTCCGCTGCTTATTGCGTGCAACCTGCTGTTGCTTGTCATCTGGCTTATACGCCGCAAATGGTATATTGCTGCCATCCCATTGATTACCGATTTATGCTGTATTCCCTATATCGGCACCATGTTCCAGTTGCGCCCTGCCGCTGCAGACAGCGATGCCATCAACGGCATCAAGATAGCGACCTATAACGTTGCCGTATTCGGTCGCGAGACCTCCGGTTTCATGGCACAGGATATCCTTTCCGAGATGAAGAAGCAGAAGGTAGATGTGCTCTGCATCCAGGAATATGCCGACATGAGCGGAGACAAGAAGAACTCTGATACCTACAAGGAGTACTTCCCCTATATGGCTATCGGCAGGGAGGATATGGCGATATTCAGCCGTTTCCCCATTACGGCAAGCAAACCCATTCTTTTTGAGGCCACCAACAATAGTGCCATGTGGGCGGATATAAACGTGAACGGAAAACAGATAAGGATATTCAACGTCCACCTGGAAACAACCGGTTTCAACCGCACCCTGCACCAGGCTGCGAAAATACAAATGCAAGGACATAACGTAGAAAGCAACCGACTGCTGAAAACCATCTACGGCAACTACACGTTGGGAATGTATATACGTGCAGGACAGGCAGCCACCGTGGCAAACGAAATGCGTATGTCCAATATCCCCGTAGTGGCATGCGGAGACTTCAACGACATTCCTTATTCATACGTCTATAATGTGATGCTCGGCGACATGGTTGACGGTTTCAAGGAGTGCGGTAGCGGTTGGATGCGTACCTATCGCGGAGCAAAGGGGGTAAGGATAGACTACATCTTCCACGACAAGTCACTGGAAGGCGTAACCTATTACACCAGCGGTCTGACCTATTCCGACCACTTCCCCGTATTTATGAAGATAGCACTTTAAATCTGACCCTGAACGAGCGTTGCTCTTCGTCCCAGTTGGTACCCAGCATTTCAAAACGCCCGATTTGTGAAGTAGAGCGCACGTGTTTGCCGATACATGGGCAAACATCATAATCACCAATACGTACAAGGCGAAGCGTCTCGGAAGCATCATCCGGCAAGCGGTCTATGGATATGCCTTCAGGAAGATGGTTTCTGTCAACAAACTCAAACGTCACGGGCAAATCCTCGGCAATAAGTTCGTTCATGCGCAACTCTATCTGCTTCTCTTCCTGTCTGCTCGGTTTTTGCTTGAGGTAAAAACTCATCTTGCTTTTCTTACGCTCGATGTGTGCGTTATAAGAACGGTCGCAGCCAAAGAGTCTCATCATCGTCTGATTCAAGAGGTGTTCCGCCGTGTGTGCCGGCGGAAACTCCTCCTTATGATGCTCGTTAAGCACTATATCCTCCATCTTCTTTCAGGCTTTCTTTTTGGGTTTCTCAGTCTTGACCTTCATCACCACGCCATCAGAGCCTTCAATATGCAGCGCTACCTTACCATCCCGTGCCAAGACGATACTCTGTCTTTTGGCTGTGAGCAGATTGGTAGCCATCACCTTTTTCTCGGCAATATCCAAGAAATCAAAGGCATGTGACGGCAAAGTCACCTCAATATCCACAGGTTGGGCATCAAGGTTGACAGCTACCAGCAGCATCTCGTTACCCGCCTTTCGCAGGAAGGCATACTGCCGTTGCAGATGACCGTTGACATACATCACATCAAAGAAAGCGCCCTCTCTGACAGCCTTCTCCTTGGCGGCTATACCCATCACTTTGCAATGGGCGGCATACAACTCCTTTTCCTCCTTGGTCAGCGTGCCAGCCTCAGCCCGGCACAGGGTGTCGATGCTCCAATAGTCGAAGATGGTGGTACGGCCGTCGCATCCGCTGAAACCTTCCTTATCCATACCCCTCTCTCCATATTCCTCGCCGGCATACAGCATGAAGGGGTTGGAGCGCATCAGCAGAGAAACCATCAGGGCAGGAACCCCTCTTCTACCCTCTTGTGCAAAGAAATCGCTTGCCACACGCTGCTCATCATGGTTTTCGAGGAAATAGAGCATGTGGTCGGCAATATCGTCTGTGGCTTGCCATGCCTGGGTGATGGAATGTGTGCTCCATCCGTGACAGGTCACAGCACGCAACGTATCATACATCCCCACCTTGTCGTACAGCAAATCAAAGCCTGCTCCGATATAGTTGCGGTATTGGGCAGGGTTATAGACCTCTCCCACAAATATCAGTTGCGGGAATTGTTCCTTGACCTTAGCCGTTGCCCAAGCCCAGAAAGCGGCGGGAACCATTTCCGCCATGTCACAACGGAATCCGTCAACGCCCTTTCCTGCCCAGAAGAGCAGTATATGGAGCATCTTATGCCAGGTGTCGGGTATGGGGTCAAAATAGCCCACACCTCCGGCATAATAATCCACTCCGTAATTCAGTTTGACTGTTTCATACCAGTCGTTCATGCCCGGTCGATTGTCAAAATGGTCGTTTCCCGTAGCTTTTGCCGGGAACTCGACATAGGGTTCCATCCCCTGTTCTCCGGCGAGGGAGAAAGAGGGTTCGAAACAACAGCCGGGACAATAATAGAAGTTGTTCTGCGGGTCGAAGCCATGCTCAGGATTATCTCCCTGTCCCAAGTCTTCCACACCCTGCGGTTTGGCAATAGAATGATACTGGCGTGCCACATGATTGGGCACAAAGTCGATAATCACTTTCATTCCTTGCTGATGGGTACGCTCAAGAAGTTGCTCAAACTCGCCCATTCTGTTATCCACATCCTCCGCCAGATCGGGATCCACATCGTAGTAGTCGGTAATGGCGTATGGCGAACCAGCCTTGCCTTTGACCACGGCGGGATGCTGGACGGGGATGCCGTATGCAGAATAGTCTGTCTGCGAGGCATGGCGTATCACACCGGTAAACCACACGTGGGTAATACCCATCTCCTTGATGCGTGCCAAGGCTTCCGCATCAAAGTCATTCATCTTGCCACAACCATTTTCGGCAACCGAACCGTACTCTTTACGAGTAGTGTTGCGATTGCCGAAAAGTCTGGTAAATATCTGATAGATAATTATCTTGTCCATATCAAAACATTAGGCGATACCATGGGCAGCCACATTCTTGTCGATACGGCCAATCATTCCCTGCAAAGCCTTTCCGGGACCGCACTCTGTGAAGTCGTCGGCACCATCGGCTATCATGTTCTGCACGCAAGAGGTCCAGCGCACGCCACTGGTAAGCTGTGCAATAAGGTTGGCCTTGATTTCCTCGGGCTCAGTATGAGGCTTGCCATCCACATTCTGATATACGGGGCATTTGGGAGCGCTGAACTCGGTAGCTTCGATGGCAGCCTGCAGTTCATCCTTGGCAGGTTGCATCAGCGGAGAGTGGAATGCGCCTCCTACCTTCAGGGGCAACGCACGCTTGGCACCGGCAGCCTTGAGTTGCTCGCAAGCCTCGTTGATAGCCTCAATATTTCCGGAAATAACAAGCTGTCCGGGGCAGTTGTAGTTGGCAGCCACCACTACATGACCGTCCTTGCTGATGCCAGCGCAAATCTCCTCAATCTTTTCGTCAGACAGTCCTACGATGGCAGCCATAGTAGAAGGAGCCATATCGCAGGCCTTCTGCATCGCCATGGCACGTGCATAAACCAGCTTCAGACCATCCTCGAAGCTTAATGCGCCCGCAGCCACCAATGCGGAGAATTCGCCCAAAGAGTGACCTGCCACCATGGAAGGACAGAACTCTTCGCCCAGACAAACTGCAGAGATGACACTATGCAGGAACACGGCAGGCTGGGTAACCTTGGTTTGCTTCAACTCGTCATCGGTACCGGCAAACATGATGTCGGTAATTCTGTAACCTAAAATATCGTTTGCTTTTTCAAACAACTCTTTTGCCACCGGATTGTTGTCGTACAGGTCCTTGCCCATACCCACGAACTGTGCTCCCTGACCGGGAAAAACAAATGCTTTCATTTCTTGTTCTCTTTTATTTATCGGCACACGACAACTGCGTGCACCATGGTTATACTCATATTAAAACTGGGTGCAAAGTTACTCAATTTCTCGCAATTATCAAAGACTTAGGCAGTTTCTTCTGCAATCAGAGGAACCAAAACGCTGAACGTACTTCCCTCTCCCTGCACAGACTCCACGCACACGCTTCCGCCGTTTTTCTCGGCAAAGTCCTGACACAGTTGCAGACCCAATCCGCTACCCTCTTCATTATTGGTACCGTAAGTAGTCTTTCCGGCACGGAACAGGTTGTGCAGGCGGTCTTCGCTGATTCCCACACCATGGTCGCGCACATTGATTTTGGCAAACTTGTCCTGTAAGGTGACATAGATGTCAATAGAACTACCCTCGTTACTGAACTTGATGGCGTTGCTGATAAAGTTTCTGATAACGGTTTTCAGCATATCCTTGTCGGCACGCACCATAATGGGAGAGTTACCCATGTCGAGCTTCAACTCAATATGCTTGGTTTCTGCAATCATCACGAAGATGTCCACCACGCCAGGCACCACGTCTGACAGATCAAAATCCTGGAATACCACATTCAGGCGTCCCGTCTGACTCTTGGTCCACTTCAGCAGGTTGTCAAGCAGGTCGTGGGTCTCTTCAGATTCCCGGTTTGCCTTGTCGATAAGGTCGAATATCTCGTCCCCCACCACTTCACGTGACAGGCAGTTGACCACCAGATTGAGCACCATGCGTATGCTTGCCATAGGCGAGCGCAGGTCGTGTGCAATCACGGAATACATCTTGTCGCGGTTGCCTATGGTGCGCTTCAGTTCATCGTTCTGCTGCACGATGATGCGCTTGGCAGCCACCAGCGATATCTGATGCATCACACGCATGATGAGCTCCTCTTTGCTGAAAGGCTTGCTCAAGAAGTCGTTGGCTCCCACCTGGAAACCATGTACCAGGTCAGAGGGGGCATTCAACGCCGTAAGGAAGATAATGGGAATATCCGCTGTCGAAGGATCCTTTTTCAGGATGACCGCCGTATCAAAGCCAGAGATATCAGGCATCATCACATCCAGCAAAATCAAGTCGGGATGCTCCGACTTTGCCATTTCCACGCACTTGTTGCCTCCGTTGGCAGTAATCACCTGGAATTTTTCATTGGTCAACAGCACTTTGAGCAACAGCACATTGCTCATCACGTCATCCACCACTAAAATCTTATAGTCACTTCGGTTGATTTTTGATTCTAAGGTTTCACCTATTTCCATAGTATAGGGCATTTACATTGTAATAATGCAAATGTAGGTTATTTTTTTCAAATTGCCAAAGAATTACTGACAAAATCTGCCTGTCGTGCTCTCAGAACCTTGTCATCACCTCAAACACTATTTTATCCTGTTCCGAAGGCTTTGGAACGGCGCCGCTACGGTACATGTATTTCTCGTAGTTGATGCGTATGTCTGCCACAAAGGGAGCAGCCAGACTCAACGTCACGCCACCTGTAATCCGTGAGCGCTTGTAGTCGGTCAGTTTCAACGCTCCGGTATCGTCCAGAGAACCGTCGCTGTGGTCGCTCATATAGTCGTAACGAGCCAGCGGAGACACCTTCTTGAGTATGCAGTCCTTTTTGCGGACGGGAATGTCGTAGTTCACGAATCCGTCAAAAGAATGTACGTTGCCGAAGGCATCGTGGGCATAATGCTTGTACAGGTATTCCGCCTCCACATGCCATCCATGGGCATGATAATAGGCGCCTGCATCATACATCATGATGGTGGTTTGGTTGGGCTTTATCTTCTGCAGACTCAGCGTCAGGTTGAAACCTTTGGGCAACATCAGCTGTGCCTTGCCCGAGAAGTTGATTCCTTTGGTCCAGTAGTCTTTCTGGTCAGTCAGTCCCGAACCGTTGAACAGTCCGGCTTCCAACTGTATAGGGAAGCCCACATGGGCCTTGTATCCCAAAGTGGCTCCCACGTCACGTATGTCGCCCACCTGCTTGGCGATGAACGAACGGTTGGCAAAATAGCGCAAATGGGGAGAACGATGGGCGTCGATGGTAAAGGGAACGCGCATCTGACCGATGGTAAACTGCCATGCCTTGGCGGGATAGATACGGGCATAGGCATCCAGCATCTTTATCTTTCCCTCATCAGAGAGGTCCACTTCGGCCTTGTAGCCCACATATTCATTCACCTTGCCGTTCATGCTGATACGTGCGTTGCGCACCTCAAAACGCCCCTCGTTGGTACTGGTCTGATACTCATACTTGCCCCGGATGGTGCCATGGATTTCGGGGTTGAAAACCTGTGCGTCGGCACCACTCACGCCCATCGCCAACACAGCGCCTGACAATATTGTCCTGATCTTCATTATCTGTTATATTGTTTTTCCGGCGGCAAAGGTAAGAAACGGATGTTACAAAGATGTTACAGGAGTATGAAGTAGGAGTTAAAAAGGAACGCAAGAAGAAGAAGAAGAGAGTTCATCGAAAGAGGGCTGCACCACTCTTGCGGTACAGCCCTCTCAGCAATATATTCACGATGGATAGCAAAAAATCCACCAGTCGTATCGTACGCTATCTGATCACTTTTGCAGTTATCACCTTTCCGTCGCTCATCGTGGTACGCATGATATTGATGCCCTTCTGGGGCTGTGCCAGACGCTTGCCCGCAAGGTCATAATAAGCGATACTCATCGGTATAACGTTGCCGGTAGTTGTGGTGATACCTGTGCTCGCACCACCCACTTCGTACTCCAGCGCCACAATCACACACTGTTGTTCGCCGGTATTCTTGAATGTCACCACATTCTCCACCTTAGGCAGCACGAAAGTCACATGGTTGGGGTTGCTTGTGTCCTTGACAGAGGCCAGAATGGTAGCGTTTTCCTCCGTATAGTCCACGCCTGCCACATTCGCCCAGTAACAGGTACGGTTGGCGGTGGTCACGTTGGTGTAGCTCCACAGTTCTATCTTGGTGGCACGCGCACCCTCGGGCAGGAACACGGAGTTCTCGGCACCATTGGAGCACTTGATGGTAGTACGGCTCAACGACTGGTCTTTATACTCCACGGTAATCTTGTCTGCGGCAGAATAGTATTTTGTCAGATTGCCGGTCACCACCATCGAGAAGCCTTCGGCATCGTCGCCTTCCACTCCCACCAGCATGTTGTTCACACCGCTCTCGTCATACGAGGCAGTCTTCATGTTGCCCCATGTGAGCAGGGCTGTCTTGGTCTCTGCAGGTTGCGGAACTACGCCGGGGTCTGTTCCGGGATCACCGGGATTGGGATTTCCGCCTACCACCTTGATGATACCCTTGGTATAGAGTTCAGATACATCCCAGGTCTGTCCCTCTCCGGGTGTGGCGGGCATGATGGCGGCAAAGGTACCTTTGACAGTCACCGAACTGCCAATCAGGAACACCTGATATTCGGTTCCGTCGTAAGGAGCCTGCTCAAACACCTTGTCCGAGAGTTTCAGGGTCACGTTCTCGCCGATGGTAGTATTACCCTTCAGAGAAATCATATTCTTGCCTTGGGCTGTGACGGGTGTTTCCACCACAGAACCGCTCTGCAACGACAAGGCGCCGTTGATGATGAGGATGCGGTTCATCAGGGTATCTCCGGCACAGAGCGTACCACCCTCGTTCACTATCACGGCTCCGCCTACGGTTCCCTGACCAGCCAGGGTGGCTCCATCGTTCACGATATAGCTACCTGCTCCGTTGTTCTTGCCGTTCACAATCAGTCGGCCGCCGTTGATGGTGGTCTTACCGCTATAGGTATTGGTACCGGTAAGTCTCCAGTCGCCATATCCCTGTTTGATGATGTTGGTGGTACCCGTATAACCCGAACCGCTGCACGACCAGTCGTTGATGATGCCGGCAAAGGTCTCGTTGGTATTGGCTCCACCGATACGCCATGTGCAGCTGAATCCTTTGGTATTCTTCGAAGAACCCATCAAGTAGGTTCCCGATGTTCCTGACAGTCCGCCGAGGGTCACGTCGCCATTGGTAGGCCATGCACACACGCGGGCGTTGCCCTTGGCCTCTACCACGGCATTGGGGATACTCTTCCCGTTGAAGAGCAGCAGACTACCGTTTTTGTCGGTACCCACACCGTTGGCTATCAGTCTGCCGGTGAACAGCGAGAAGTTAGCCTGCACATACTCGCGCAAGTAGGGGATGTTGAGTTGCAGGGTTCCCGAACCCGTCACCGTAGAATTCCAGTAGCAGTTGCGGTTGGGTGCGAAGGTACTGGTAGTGCCCTCTACCACCTGCATGGGGAAGGAGTAGGTCTCATATCCAGAACTCTCTCCCTTGGTACTGAGTGTACCACCTGCCATCACCACTTTTTCGGCAGTACCGATGCCCGCCTTGGCGATATCGGCGGTAGAGAGGTAGAGGTTGCCACCCTTGAGCACCACATCTCCGTCCATGGTAAACAGTTTGGTGGTTGCCACAGAGAGGGTGCCCTGTCCGTCGAGCACAAAGTCGCCGGCACCCTCCACCGAACCGGTCATCGTCACGGTAGTGGAAGCATTGGCTATATCCAGGGTAGATTCCTTGTATATCATGATGGAGCGGTTGGTAGAAGTGCTGCCACCCGTGTAGCGGTAAGTTCCGCCGTCCATGATCCAGTTCTGTGCAAACTCGTCGGAAGCGCCGATGGCAGAGTTTACGCCACCGTTGGCAAGCGAGTTGAACTCCAGCACGCCTCCATGCAGCACGGTGGCTCCCTTGTAGGCATTCACGTTGTTGATGGTGAGTGTGCCTTCTCCCGCCTTGTTCAGCGAGGCATCGCCTCCGATGGCACCATCGCCCTCGAAGGTCACATGACCGGCTCCTTTCACCACCACGCTTGCAGGACTCACGGTACCTGCCACGCTCACCTTGGCATCTGTGGCGGCATCTACCAGCACCTTGTTGCCGTCGGCAAAGGCTGTGGCCTCCTGCCAGACAGAGGTTGTAGTGTTGTCCCAGGTTCCGCTGGCAGCAGTCCAGGTATTGTCTGCCTGATAGGTATCCACATCCACCATGTCCACCTGTTTGGGGCGTGTCTTCATCACCACGGTAGGCGTGTAGTCAGAATATACGCCTTCGCCACCCACGGCACGCACGCGTACATTATAAGTAGTACCCTCCGTCAAACCTTCGATAAGATATGCCGTGGCGCCTGCCTCGGTGGTTGCCACCTTGGTGAAGTCGGTATAGGCTCCCCCCTTTATCTCCACTTCAAAACCAGTCTCGCCGCGGGTATAGTCGCGCCAGGCGATATTCAGCGCCTGCTGCTGACTCTCCGCCAGTTCCAGACACAAGGGGGCGCGGAGGAAGAAATCCACCGTCTCCTCGGTAATGCTGTTGATATAGTTCTCGATATTTGTATATCCGTTGGAGGCGATAGTCATGGCATCGTTCTTGTTGGGGTCGGTACCATTGGCAGTCTCCCAAGCGTCGGGCATTCCGTCGCCGTCGGTATCCACGCGGGTATTTCCCTTCCATACGGTCCAGGTACTGGGAGCTCCATACACCAGGGTCTCTTCGTTGGATATCAGTTTACCCTTCTTTCCGAAACTCATCACCTCGTCTATCATATAGTAGTCGGTATAGTCACGATAGGGCAACGAGGCACCCACAGCGGGCAACAGGTTGTCTATCAGCGTGTTTCCTGCCCACAACTCCAGTTCGGGATAGTCGTAAGGCTTCGACTGGCGGTCGGCGGCACTATACGAGGTCACCTCAGAGGGGTTGAACACGCCGTCCCTGTTGCTGTCCTGCCAGTTGTCATCGCCGTAGAAGTGGAAGTTGGCATTACCGCCTGTAAAGGCGTCACCACCCACGGCAGGACCGTTGATGAACAGGTTGCCCTGGATATTGCAGAAACTCTCTCCCTCGGAGTCGCCACCCATGATATAGGCGCCGTTCTTCCAGTTATACACCAGGTTGTTGGCATATTGGTTCACGCCCTTCACCTTGTTGTTTCGGGTAGAGTTATCGCAATACAGGTTGCGGTACAAGCTGATGTTGTCTGCCTGCATCAGTCCGCCTGCAGAGTGGGTCATCAGTCCTTGTCCTATCACGGAGTTCTGGATGGTGATATTGCCCAGGTCGCCCTTGCCGTCGGGATTGATGGAGAAGGTCTCGTCCAGTCCCCAGGCAAACGAGCAGTGGTCGAAAATCATGTTGGTTCCGTTGGAGATTCCTGCGGCATCCTTGCCCGAGTCTCCGTTCTTACCCATGCGGAAGCGCATGTAGCGCACGATGGTGTTGGATGCGCCCGAGAACGACACGCCGTTGCCATACACGGTGATACCCTCGCCGGGAGCAGTCTGTCCTGCCACATACAGGTGGTTGGCAAACACGATGCGACTGCTGATGTTGATGACACCGGCCACGTCGAACACCACGATACGGTTAGGACTGCTCACGGCATCACGGAGCGAACCTTTGCCGCTGTCGTTGAGGTTGGTCACATGATACACGCTTCCGGTACGTCCTCCGGTAGCAAAGCGCCCCCATCCCTGAGCTCCGGGGAATGCCAGTTGCTGGGCCTGCAATGCTACCGCACTACCTGCCAGCATGAGCGCCAAAAACCATCTTTTTGATGTTTTAATCATAGGTCAAAAAATTAGTCTCAGTTATGTTTTGGTTATGTTTTGGATTTTCATTATCAGCACACTTCTGTATCTCGTAGAAAGCCATCGGACAGCCCATCAGGCATTCAGGGCTCCGATGATTTCTGTCACCGATTGGCATCCGTGGCTGTCCAGCCATTCGTTGATACCATCGCGCACCTTGACGGTCACGGTGGGGTCCAGGAAGTTGGCGGTTCCTATCTCTATGGCTGTGGCTCCTGCCATCAGAAACTCGATGGCATCCTGCGCCGTGCATATTCCTCCCAGTCCTATCACGGGGATGCCCACCGCCTTAGCCACCTGCCATACCATGCGCAAAGCCACGGGCTTGACAGCCGGTCCGCTCAGTCCGCCCGTTCCGATGCTCAGCACGGGTTTTCTGCGCTCTATATCCACCGCCATGCCCATCAGCGTGTTGATGAGCGACACGCTGTCGGCACCCTCTGCCTCCACCGCCTTGGCTATCTCGGTAATGTCGGTCACGTTGGGCGAGAGTTTCACGATGAGCGTCTTGTGATAGCGCGCCCTGACGGCACGTACTACCGAGGCAGCCCCCTGACAGGTCACGCCAAACGCCATGCCTCCGTCGTGCACGTTGGGACACGAGATGTTCAGTTCGATGGCGGGAATACGCTCCAGGGCGTCAATCCTTGCCGCACACTCGGCGTAGTCTTCGGGCGAAGAACCGCTCACGTTGACGATCATATTGGTGTCGATGGATGCTATCTGGGGGTAGATGTGTTCGGCAAAATAATCCACGCCCTTGTTCTGCAGTCCCACGCAGTTCAGCATCCCCGAGGCTGTCTCTGCCATACGGGGGTAGTCGTTGCCCTCACGGGGGCGCAAAGTGGTTCCCTTGACGATGATGCCTCCGATGCCGTCCAGCGGCACAAAGTCGGCAAACTCCAGTCCGTAGCCGAAGGTTCCCGATGCGGTCATCACGGGATTCTTCAGTTTCAATTCACCTATGTTTACACTCAGTTCAGCCATAATAATCTGTTGATATCAAAAACGGGTCCTTCCTTACACACACACAAGTTGCCTTCGGCAGTCTTCTCCACACAGCACAGACAAGCCCCCACGCCACACGCCATCATGTTTTCGAGCGATGCTTCACATGGGATTCCCTTCTCGCGTGCCGCCTTTGCCACAGCCACCATCATGGGTTTGGGCCCGCAGGTGGCTATACGGTCAAACGGTTCGCTGCCCCACACGCTGTGGTTGGTCACAAAACCCTGTTCTCCTTGCGAACCGTCCTCGGTGGTTACAAGCACCCTGCCATATCTGGCAAACTCGTCCAGCAGCAACAGGTCTTTCTTGCTACGGGCACCCAAGAGGAAAACGGGCTCGCAGCCCATACGCTTCATCTCGGCACCCATATAGAGCAGCGGAGCCACCCCTACTCCTCCGCCGACGAGCAGCACGCGCTGGCTCGCATCCGACGGCATGGTGAACCCGTTGCCCAGGGGCAGCACGCAGTTGAGCACATCCCCCTCCTTTACCTGAGCGATATGGCGCGTACCGTCGCCCACCACAGCTACCAACAGCCAGAGTTGGTTGCGCTCCTTATCTACAAAATTGATGGAAATGGGGCGTCGCAGGAATGTCTTGCCCGTACCGTCCACCCTTATCTCTACAAACTGTCCCGGCAACATCTCGGGCAGGGGCTGCCCGTGGGTCAGTTTTATCAGAACGTACTTCTCGTTGACGCGTGTGTTCTCTACTACGGTCAAGTCCAATACACTTTTCTTCATTTCGGTTAACTTAGTACTTAAATCATGTTGCAAATTTAGCAAAAATTTCAGTACACTCTACATTATTTATACGAAGAAAATGACGGACAATGAGTTTTTGGGGATATTGATTCTAATGTAATGTTACAATTATTTACATTTATTAAACTTTGATACCTTTTATTTCTTGGCAGGGACGAAGGTTTCAAATGTTAAATCATCAAAATATATACGAATTTCAGTTATTTTTCGTTGCGGCTTTTCCACCACTTTTATCTCCTCTTTGATGACCTCACGCACAGGCTGATGGTAGGCAGCAGGACGGTTGAACGACAATATGCCCGACTGCTCGCCCTGGAAGGTAGAGGGTGCGGCTGCCTGGGACTGTATTGTATTTGTCGGATCCTCGGCGAAGTTCAACATGGGTTCATCTCCCTCAGCAGCATCCCCGGCAGATGATCCTGAAACGGCTGACGGTTGGGAGTACATTTCTCCGATTCCGAACATCAGCCAGTCGGTATTCAGGTTGGGTATCTTTCTTTTGATGGCTTCCACGATATTGATGGTGGGACGGGTACGACCGGTGAAGATGCTGCTCAGCGAGGCGGGCGACATATCTATAAAGTTGGCGAACACCTGTTGGGTCATGTGCTGCGACTCCATCACCTCTTTTATTCTGTCTTTCATTTTTTTAAAATTGTAAGAAAAATTTCGAAAATCCAATCCCATTCAAGATGCTTCACGCAAAATGCCAGGGTTGGTGAACCATTTTTTTGCATTTACAAAGTTAAATAAAAATTTTCAAACGACCAACATTTGTAATCTGATTTTTGAGTTTTAAACTATTTGTATTTGCATTTTAAGATTGTAGATTGTAAATTATAGATTGCTAAATCTTGGATGTGAATTTCAAAATGCAAATTCCAAGACGTTTACAGTCCATAAAGCCTTCGTTCAATCGTTTTAGATAAATAATTGGCTGTTATTCAGTTGCTTAATACCTAAATGCCCCGATATTCATCTTTTAGGGGGGCTTGCATCCTAAAAATACCGTAATTTCTATTGAAATGATTTAATAAATTTACATAACATATTGGTTATTAGTAAGTAATCTCTTATAAAATTTGGGTGTATAAATATTCTTTCGGTTTGTAAACGTAGATGATTTACGTTTTAAATTGCAAATTTTATAATTGTAGTTTACCCTTTAAAACAGACAAGAAGCACACCTTTTACAGATTGATATTTTACTTTTGTTGATAGTTTACAAATTCAAATATACAAATTAAAATGCAAACAAATGCAAACGTTGCTTTGCTTCATCGCAAAAACACAAAAATTCCCGATTTTTCCGAAATTTCGGACGAAGGGAAAAGGCGTTTGAAAATTCGGGAAAAATGAGGGGATAATTTACCTGCTAACGGACTGAAAATGTATCAAATAAGTCCCCAAAAACAGGAAATGAAAACACCTGAGTTTTGATAAGAAAACGGTTTTTTCCATCCAAATCCACCCGTTTTTTCCCCTGTTTTTTGCTCTTCAAAACCGCTTTTTTCTTCTTATCGCACCCTACTCTTTCCAAATTTAGTTTTTTGCAACCGTTTCCTTCTGCCTCCATCCGTCACCTCTCATCCACATCTGGACCATCGACAGCTGACAGAAAACTAAAAAACCGTTCTCCGGCTACAGGCATTTTTTGTGGTACAAAGTTCATATTACATTTGTTCCCCCAGAAAGCAGTCGGCATAAAAATGAAGACCATCATGGTGGGCAGCATCCCCTCCGCTCCATCCATTGGTTACCAGAAACAGCGTTCATCCTACTCTCTCCTCCTCCATCTCTGACCGTCATTTTTCTACAAAGAGTGCCACTTCATTATTTTACATCTTTTCACATTCAACAAGAATTGCTCCCCGTTTTTGGCACGGTCTATTGTTTTACATTTATTAACTTCTGAAATACGCTTCCTGCTGTAAGCCCAAAAGCGTTCGTACACAAGCGCAGGATTAACGCTTTTGGGCCTTCAGCCCGTAGTTTGCTGAACACGACAAAACCCAGGGTGTCATTCCGCTTCGCTCCATTCTGCCCTGGGCTATGCGCTTTTTGGGCCTTCAGCCCGCACTTGTTGACGATTTGTGCGCCCTATCTGCTTGCTGAGGATTTGTGCGCCCTATCTGCTTGCTGAGGACTTGTGCGCCCTGAAAGGGCAGCCTGCGCTTCAGCCCAGGGAAGAGCGAAGTGAGACCGAAGGTAGAACGAAGCGACACCCTGGGTTGATGTGTGCAATTGGAAACGCCCTGACAGGGCAAAAGCGTTAATCCTGTGCTTGTGTACGAACGCTTTTGGGCCTTCAGCCCGTAGTTTGCTGAACACGATAAAACCCAGGGTGTCATTCCGCTTCGCTCCATTCTGCCCTGGGCTGAAGCGCAGGCTGCCCTTTCAGGGCGCACAAATCATGTTAATTCATCGAACCCACGTTATTTTATTTCATCGAACTCCCCTTCATTTGTAGTACATTCTACAAACACAGTACAAAAAATAAGGCAATATTTCCATTATTAAAAAAATATTTGGGAAAATCAAACGTCTATCCGTAACTTTGCACTCAAAAGAGAGGATAGAACACCCTAAAAAGAGGATAGAACACCCTAAAAAGAGGATAGAACACCCCAAAAGAGGATAGAATACCCCAGTTCGGGATAACCGAGTGTCTTATACAATATAAATGCAGCGTGTGTA
>CALZXH010000034.1 GCA_945830055.1 uncultured Prevotella sp. | reverse complement strand
AACCACTTTTCGACCATTTTGGCATTTAGGGTGACGCAATGACGAAGTCAGGAAATATATTACAACGACAAATTAACTTGACAAATAATTAAATTATTTCGACAAATTATTTCGGATTGCAACATTTCTTCCACGTTTAGCTTCGAACTGTAAGAACGATATCATCTACAACAGGAATCGGAAATAATGAATGGAGAACTATAGATTTCCTTTAAAAAGTTCAGCCGTCTGTGTATCTTGTGACACAGACGGCTGAATTCGTTATCAGAAGCCGACGACATAAATGTCGTGTGTAAGGAATTACGGTTTCTTATAGCCGCACTTGGGGCATACTCCCTTTTCGTTGAGGGCAATGCCGCAAAGTGGACAACGGTCGATGCTCACATGAGAGGGGAACTCTGCCGTGGCTGCATTAACTCCGCTGGTAAAGGTGAGCTTCACGATGTTCAGCTTGTCTTTCAGCAGGTCGTACACAATCTTGATCATACCCTCTACGGTCATGGTCTCCTTGGTCACCACCAAACGGCAGTCGGGATAAGCCTGGGCAAGTTCTGTCTTGAATGCCTCACCCTTCATCTTGTTCTGCGGAGTGCCGTTCTTGATGCCGGTCTTCTCATACACATCGAGGATAGCGGGCAACAGCGGGTCATCCTGGCGCAGAACCAGAGCGTGGTCAAAGTTCTTGAGCACTTCCCATGCCACCTTCTGAATCTCGTTGCAGGGATATACCATATTCACTCCCTCTTCGATGGGCTCTTCCACTTCGATGGTGAGCACGCCTGTATGTCCGTGAAGATACTGTGCCTCGCCCTTGAAGCCATAGAAACGATGTGCATACTGGAGGTCTAATTTTGCAATACTTCTCATAATTGTAAGATTTTAAAGTTAATAATCTATGTTCTTGAATTCTTTCTCCGATGGTTGTTTTTCTATTGGCAAAAATAAGACTATTATCGATAAGTGCAAAATAAAAAACCGCCAAATGATAGGAAATTCCGGCAATTTCACTTATCTTTGCAGAGATTAGGTTTTCCATCCATGAAAAAGACTGCAAACATCATCATCCTCGCCCTGACGGCACTGCTGATAACGGTATTGCCCGCCATTCCGCACCATCATCACGAGGATGGGGTGTGCATGACGATGGAACGCTGTGAATCGGACAATACCATCAATGACGAGCATACCGCGCATCATGGTGACGGGGACGGTACAGACTGCCACACTCAGTGCATCAAGAATATCAAGTCGCTGGCAGCCAAGTCTATTGTATTGAACGAGGGGGATGAAGAGCTGTTGCTTCCCCTGCTGTTTACGCTGTTCGACGAGCTGTTTGCCTATATCCAAGAGCACAGTGAGACGCCTTGCAGCGGGTATTGTAACCTATACAAATCGTTTGACGGCGCCGGGCATCTCTCTCTGAGGGCGCCTCCCTATTTTCTTTCTTCGACGCTTCTATAAGAAAAGAAGCTGCTTCCTGACTTTGCGAATTTAGCCCAAAAAACGGTAATCCATCGCTTGTGTATGAACGCTTTTGGGCCTTCAGCCCGTAGTTTGCTCCACACGATAAAACCCAGGGCGTTGCCCTGGGCTGAAGCGCAGGTTGCACTTTCAGTGCGCACTAATCATCAGCAGGCAGTCAGTGGGAGTGCCGTGCCAAAAATTGAGATTTAGGAACGAATGTTTTTTAGGCACGGATTAACACGGAGGACACGGTTTTTTGCTCAGATAGGCCTTTCGGGCGAAACAGGTTTCGCACACGGTTTTTCTTCTTCCCCCCTTGGGGGAGGACTGTGGGGGGCCCTTGTTCGCACTGAAGGTGCAACCTGCGCTTCAGCCCAGAGCAGAATGGAGCGAAGCGGAATGACACTCTGGGTTTGGTAGGTGCATGTGGAAACGCCCTGACAGGGCAAAAGCGGTAATTCATCGAATTCAAATTACATTAACGAAGAAAGAAATGAGAAGCAATCAATATATCATAACAGCATCCTCCATAACCGTATGCTGTATTATGGCTGGATGTGGCGCCCATACGGACGGACACGGGCATGGCAACGAGACGACGGAGGAAAAGCACGGTGATGAAATCATTTTCACACAACGACAGGCAGAGGCCGCAGGCATGGAACTGGAAACCGTATCCCCGGGCGAGTTCTGCTACGTGATCAAGGTTAGCGGACAGATACAGTCGCCTACAGGTGAGGAACAAACAGTTTGCGCCACTGCCGACGGCATCGTGAATTTCGCCAATCCGTCTATTACCGAAGGCACTGCCGTAGCGGCAGGAGAGACCATCGTGACCATATCTGCCAGAAACCTGCAGGACGGTGACAATGTACAGAAAGCAAAGGTGGCTTTCGAGACTGCCGAAAAGGAGTACAGACGTGCCGGGGAACTTGCCGGCGATAAGATTATCTCGGACAAAGAGTTTGACCAGGTGCGGATGCGCTATGAAACAGCCAAGGCTGCATACGAGGGAATGGCACGAAGCATGACCGGCAACGGGGTGAAGGTGGCATCGCCCATCAAAGGATATGTCAAGAACAGGCTGGCTAAGCAGGGGGACTATGTTTCCGTGGGAGACCCGATTCTCACCGTCACACAAAACCGCAGGCTGCAACTGCGTGCCGAGGTGCCGGAGAACTGTGCAGGAGAGTTGCGGAATATCGGCAGTGCCAATTTCAGACTGGCATACGACGATACTACCTACAGGCTGGCTGACCTGAACGGCAAGTTACTCTCCTACGGCAGGTCATCGACGGCAAACAGTTTTTATATCCCCATGACCTTTGAGTTTGACAATGTGGGAGAGATTGTGGCAGGAGCATTTGCCGAAGTGTTTCTGCTCGCCAACCCGAGAAAAGATGTGCTGACCGTACCTATGAGCGCACTGACCGAGGAACAGGGCGTGTACTACGTATATGTGCAGGAAAAGGGCCATCAGGAGGCATACCGCAAGACGGAGGTCAAGACAGGTCAGGACAACGGCGAGAGAATCGAGATAACAGGCGGACTGAAGTCCGGGGACAAGGTGGTGACCAAGGGTGCATACCAGGTGAAGCTGGCTGCTACCTCAACCGTCATTCCCCATGGCCACAGCCATTGACAAACCACCAAAAGACTGAAGAATCATGCTGAACAGAATCATCAAATGCTCACTGAACAACCGTCTCCTGGTGTTGGTGGCTTCCGTATTGCTGATGCTTGGCGGCATCTATACTGCCAACAACATGGAAGTGGATGTGTTTCCCGACCTAAACGCGCCTACTGTGGCGGTAATGACCGAAGCGAATGGAATGGCTCCCGAAGAGGTGGAACGACTGGTAACCTACCCTATCGAAACAGCTGTCAACGGTGCTACCGACGTGCGCCGTGTGCGCTCTTCTTCCACTACGGGCTTCTCTATCGTGTGGGTGGAGTTCAACTGGGGCACGGACATTTACAAAGCCCGACAGACCGTATCGGAGAAGCTGGCGGTGGCAAGAGACGAACTGCCCCAGAATGCGGGCAATCCCACCTTAGGACCGCCATCATCCATCTTAGGCGAACTGATGCTGGTGGAACTCACTGCCGACACCACCTCCATGCAACAGCTGCGCACCATTGCCGACTGGAACATACGTCCGCGCATCTTGGCAACGGGAGGCGTGGCGCAGGTCACTGTATCGGGCGGAGAAATCAAGGAATACCAGATACTGCTCAACCCCGACAGGATGAAGCACTACGGGGTGGGACTGGACGAAGTGCTGGAGGCGGTACAGGACATAAACCGGAACGTGGCAGGCGGCGTGCTCTACGAATACGGCAATGAATACATACTACGGGGTATGTGCTCGACCAACGACACCGGAAAACTGGCGAAATCGGTCATCAAGACCATCGATGACGTGCCTGTATATCTTGATGCCGTGGCGGAAGTGAAGGTGGGCAACCGGTCGCCGAAGATGGGTACGGCATCGTACAACGGCAAACCGTCGGTAGTGTTGACCGTGACCAAACAGCCGAACACCAGTACGCTGGACTTGACAGAACAGTTGGACAAGGTGCTGGAAGAAGTGCAACAGTCCCTGCCTGCCGACGTGAAGATGAGCACCGATGTGTACCGCCAGTCAAGGTTTATTGAGAGCTCTATCAACAACGTGGGGAGGGCGTTGCTTGAGGGCGGCATATTTGTAGTCATCGTACTGTTCCTGTTTCTTATGAATGTGCGCACCACCGTCATCTCTCTCGTTACCATACCTCTGGCATTGGTTGCCTCTGTGCTCGCTTTACAGCTAATGGGACTGACCATTAACACGATGAGTCTTGGCGGCATGTGCATAGCCATCGGTTCATTAGTAGATGATGCCATCGTGGATGTGGAGAACGTATATAAACGGCTGCGCGAGAACCGACGAACGAAGCAAGAGCAGAGTGGAGCTTGCTCCAACTATGCCTTGCAAGAAGGAGGAAGCCCGAAGGGCAACCGCAGTCTGCCCAAGTCTCAGAGGCGCGGAGTGATGGAGGTGATATACGACGCATCGAGGGAGGTGCGTATGCCCATAATCAACTCCACACTGATTATCGTGGCAAGCTTTGTGCCTCTGTTCTTCCTGTCGGGCATGGAGGGACGTATGCTTGCCCCTCTCGGCATCGCGTTTATCGTGGCTCTCGGTTCTTCCACGCTGGTTGCGCTCACACTCACTCCCGTGCTGTGCAGCTACCTCTTGGGAAAGAACGGACAGGAGGGCGACAAGGAGGACAGGGAACCGCTTGTTTCGCGCAGACTGAAGGAGATCTATCAGGTGGCATTGCAACGGGCAATCGACCATCGCAGACTGGTGCTGGGCTTGACAGGAGCGGCTCTGGTGGCGGCACTTGTCATCTTCTCCACCTTGGGGCGCAGTTTTCTGCCGCCTTTCAACGAGGGTTCGTTCACGGTAAACATCAGCACACTGCCCGGCATATCGCTGGAGGAGTCTGACCGCATCGGACAGATGGCGGAAAAGGCGCTGCTCAGCGTGCCCGAAATCAAGGCTGTGGGCAGGAAGACCGGACGTGCCGAACTGGACGAACATGCGCTGGGTGTAAACAACTCAGAAATAGAAGCCCCCTTCGAACTTGAAGGTCGCTCCAAGGACGAGGTACTGGCAGAGGTGAGACACAAGCTGGAAGACCTGCCGGGGGTGAACATCGAGGTGGGTGCACCCATCACCCACCGTATCGATGCCATGCTCTCGGGAACACGTGCCAGCATTGCCATCAAACTCTTTGGCTCTGACCTGAACAAGATGTTCTCTATCGGCAACCGTATCAAGGAGGCTATCAAAGACGTGGAGGGAATTGCAGACCTGAACGTGGAGCAACAGGTGGAACGGTCGCAACTGAGGATAGTGCCCAAGCGTGAGATGCTGGGGAAATACGGTATCACCATGCCTGAATTCGGCAGGATGGTGAGCGTGCTGCTTGGTGGCGAACGGGTGTCGCAGGTATATGAGGGCAACCAGACCTTTGACCTGACCGTGAAGGTAGAGGACAGCAGCCGCATGACTGCCGACAGGATAAGGAACATGGCTGTAGATGCCAACGGGCGAAAGGTGCCGCTTGGCAACATAGCGGATATCGTCTCTTCAGCAGGACCGAATACCATCAACCGAGAACATGTGGCACGTAAGATTGTCATCTCTGCCAATGTTGCGGGGCGCGACCTGAGAGGCGTAGTGAAGGACATACAGGAAAAGGTGGATGCCGAGATAGTGCTGCCCGAAGGGTATCACGTGGAATACGGAGGACAGTTTGAGAGCGAGCAGGCTGCCTCGCGCACACTGCTCATCGCATCGGTATTCTCCTTGCTGGTGATATTCATGCTGCTGTTCAACCAGTTCCGCAGCGTGGTCCAGTCGTCGGTAGTACTGCTCAATCTTCCCCTTGCCCTGATAGGCGGAGTGGTGGCGATATGGGTTACCGGCGGAGTCATCAGCATTCCCGCCATCATCGGTTTCATCTCGCTGTTCGGCATCGCCACCCGGAACGGTATGCTGCTCATTGCACGCTACAACGACCTGCGTGCCACAGGACTGTCAGCTATGGAAAGTGTGCTGCGCGGTTCGGCTGACCGTCTGAACCCCATCCTTATGACTGCCCTCACCTCGGCACTGGCACTGATTCCGATGGTGATTGGCGGCGACCTGCCCGGCAACGAGATACAGAGCCCGATGGCTAAGGTCATCCTCGGCGGTCTGTTTACTTCCACGCTACTCAACGGTTTTGTCATACCTATTATATATATAATGATACACAGGCAGGGTAAAAACGGATAAGCATTTGCCCCTTTCCGTCAATTATTCCCCCACTTTTTATCATATAGTGCACCTGTTTTATCTATGTTTTCCCTAATTTTGCCGAAAAAATGAGAACCTAATGAAAAACAGATGCACTGCTTTATTGTTTGCCGTACTGGCAAGCGTGACGATGATGGCACAGAGTGGCTATGAGACGGTGAAATCGTGGAATTTCAAGTCTTTGGGCGAAGAGTCTGTGACCAACCTTGAAACCGACACAGAACACTGGGACTGGAACTCCAAGGGGCGCTATGTGAGCAAGTTTGCCACTGACGGTACACCTTTGACAGCCAACGGGAAGACCATTGCGGAATATGAAGGCATCAGCGTTTGCAGCGGGGTAAGCGCAGGCAACCTGCTGCTGTGGAAAGCGGAGTCGAGCAACAACGGCATGCAGATGCAGAACTCGGCGGAAGTGAAGTTCGGAATACAGAAAAAAGGTCATGTGGTGGAAGTTAAAATCAAATCCTCGTCCAAGAATGCCGCCGGCATCAAGGCTGTGAGCAACATGACGGGACTGGTGGGAGAAGACACCTACACCACCACAGCGTACAAGACATACGAATTTACGGTGACTGAAGACGGAGAGGCAAGTTTCACACCCACAGGAGGAGTGATTATCCAGTCTATCACCGTACTTTCGCCCGGTGAGGGTGAGGCTGTAGCAACGCCTGAGATTAGCATTGACGGTGCTACCTTCAGCGTGAGTTGCGCCACCGAGGGAGCAGACATTTTCTACTGTCTGGTTGACCATGCCAACGCATGGGACTATGCCATTCCCTATGAGGGCACGGTAAGTCCAGGACGCTCCTGCAGAGTCAGGGCATACGCAGTGAAAGAGGGGATGAAGCGCTCGGAAGTGGCGGAGGCTTATTTGGAAAAAGCTTTGTATATGCCTTTCAGCGGCAGGCCTTTTGTGCTTGACCCGGAGGAACTGACACGCGGAGCCATCGCCACCAAGGCAAGTACGGGCTATTTGGTCAACTGGCGCTGGCTTATCAACGATCCCGATGACATTACATTCAATGTATATCGCAACGATGTAAAAATCAACAGCTCACCTATCAGCAGCAAGACCAATCTACTGGATAAAGCGGGAAAGGCTACCGATACCTACGTGGTAGAGGCTGTCAGCAATGGTGTGGTAATAGAAACATCTACCGCCACCATGCTCAAAAACGGCTATCTCGACATTCCGATAAAGCGGCCCGACAGCGGAGAGACTCCATCGGGACAATATGAATATGTGCCGGGCGACTGCATGGTGGCTGACGTGGACGGCGACCATGAATATGAGATCATTATGAAGTGGGACCCCTGCAACTACGGGGAAGAGAAGAACACCTCTTCTACAGGTGCGGGACAGAAAGACAACTCATTGGTGAGTTATACAGGACCTGTACTTATCGACGGCTACAGGATGGACGGTACCCACCTGTGGCGCATCGACTTGGGAAAGAACATACGCGCAGGAGCACACTACACCCAACTGATGGTATATGATTTGGACGGCGACGGAAAAGCCGAACTGGCTTGCAAGACGGCGCCAGGTACCGTTGACGGCAAGGGGAATTACGTACTGTTAGGCAATGACGATGCCGATGCCGACTACCGCTCTTCCTCCTCTTCAAGTCTGGGTACCATCACCACCGGACCGGAATACCTCACCGTGTTCAGCGGTCTGACGGGAGAAGCCCTTGCTACCACCCATTACCAGCCGGCACACAACGTGATAAGCAACTCTGAATGGGGCGACTCCTACGGCAACCGTTCCGAACGCTACCTTGCCGCCGTGGCATATCTTGACGGCGAACATGCCTCACTGGTAATGTGCCGCGGATACTATACAGCAGCATTTCTGTGGGCAGTGGATTTCGACGGAAAAGAATTGAAGACCAAGTGGCTACACAGCAGTACCCAAGGGGGGATCGGGGCATACGCTGAAGGGGCACACACCGTGCAGGTGGCAGATGTGGATGGTGACCTGCGCGACGAAATCATCTACGGCTCATGTGCCATTGACGATGACGGAACACTACTCTACCGAACAGGACTGGGTCATGGCGACGCCATGCACGTGGGTGACCTGATGCCCGACAGACCAGGACTGGAGGTGATGATGGTGCATGAGGAAACAACGGCAAAATACGGCATAGAAATGCACGACGCACTGACCGGAGAGCACATTAGCGGAGAGTTTACGGGCAGTGACGTGGGACGCGGCGTGTGTGCTGATGTGGACGAGACATACCGCGGATGCGAATACTGGGGCTATGACCATAACTTCTACACTGCCGAGGGAAATATTGTGGGCACCAAGCGCCCTTCAGCCAATTTCCGCACCTACTGGGACGGAGACCTGCTGGAAGAGATTACCGAGACGGGCATCATCTACAAGTGGGGAGGAGTATCGAAAGGACAGTCTGCCATCATCGACATGCCCTCTGTATATGGCATAGGCACCAACCTCATCAAATATACCCCGAACCTTCAGGCAGACATCTTCGGAGACTGGCGTGAGGAGCAGATATACTATGACCAGGCGACACGCTCACACCTCTACATATTCTCCACTCCCTATGCTTCTGACTATCGTGTGCCGTGCCTTATGCACGACCATCACTACCGCATGGCTACGGTATGGCAGACCTCTGCCTACAACCAACCGCCTCACCTCAGCTTCTACCTTCCTGACTATGTGGCAAATAGCACCGGCATCAGGAACATAGAAGAGAACAGAAGGGCGCAGAGCGGCGACACGCGCATCTTCAATCTTTCCGGCCAGCGTGTCACCGATGCCTACAAGGGCATCATCGTCAAAAACGGCAAACTGATTGCACAATAACAAAAACTACTGTGTGGCGCCTTGGGAATGCACATCGCATTTTCGAGGTGCCTTTTTTATGCCCTATAACCGTACAAATGAAAGTCGGGGAACACTAAATTCAAAAAGAACAGCGTATCTTATATGATTTTTACTACCTTTGCATAACGTCGGCTGCATTCGGTCAGGCTACATTCGGTCAGGCTGCATTCGACAGGATAATTGTTTAAATATGGCTAAGACACTACAACAGGAAAACAAACAACGGCAATACCAGTGTAAGGAACCTTCACTATGGCATGTGGTGATGCACAACGACGATGTGACCACCATGGACTTTGTGGTGATGGTGCTGATAAAGGTGTTCAGGAAGACACAAACAGACGCAGAACGTATCATGCTCAAAATACACAACGAGGGCGCAGCAGTAGTGGGCACCTATTACAAGGATATTGCCATGAGCAAGGCTTTTTACGTCAAATCACTGGCAAAGCAAAACGGATTTCCACTGAAACTTACTATCGAGGAGGCATAATGGCACAAGACATATTCAATTTTGACCACTGCACCCAAAAGGTGAAGCAGGCTATAGAGGCAGGATTTGACTTGGCGGGCAAGATGCGACTGGAGTTTATCACGCCCGAAGTGGTACTTTACTGTATCTGCGACCAAAAGGAGTTCATAGATCTGGTTTCCTATTTCACGACCGACTTGAGAGGACTGAAAGAGGAACTGGAGAAATACAACGAGTCCCAGGACAAGGTGCCGGAGAATGAGACCTATTTCAGCATGGTATCTGAGGCTCTTATCCATCTGTTGGTAGCTACACAGATTATCGCCTACGACGGCGACCACTATGTGCTGCCACAGGAAACACTTTGGGAAGAAAAGATGACCGGCATGAAATCACTGCTCAAGGCGTTCTACCTGCTGAAGGACAGTTATGCCATGTATCTGTTGCAGAAATACATCAGCGAGAACGACACCTGGACAGATATTGCACTCGAACTCTATGAGAAAGACTACAGCAATTGTGCCAACAAGATGAGAAAGAAAAAGGGACTGGAAAGCATCCATCAGGACGAACTGCTGCAGTCTGTCAACGAGAAGGCGGAAGAGATACTGGATATGCTGGAAGAACCCAAGGAAAAGATGGTGACCAACATCAGCGCCACTTACAAACAGAAACACCAGTTAATAGGCAGAGAACAGGAACTGCAAAGGGCTGTCAGGGTACTGTGCCGCAAGGACAAGAACAATCCGCTCTTTGTAGGGGAACCAGGTGTAGGAAAGACAGCCATCATCTACGGACTCGCCAGATGGATTGACGAGGACAGGGTGCCGAAACGGCTGAAAGGATGCACCATCTATGCCCTCGACACCGTTTCACTGATTGCCGGAACCGCCTATCACGGAGAACTGGAGAAACGTATCAGGGGAGTTCTTGAGGGGATAAGAAAACAGAAGAAGGGCATCCTATACATTGACGATTTGCATGCCTTTGTTGCCGATGAAAACAATAAGGGGTCGATGAACATCGCCGACATCATCAAGCCCTATCTGGAGAGCGGAGAACTGAGAATTATCGGAACCACCACCTATCAGGAATACCAAAAGCATATTGCAGCCAACAAAACCCTGGCACGCTGTTTCCAGCAGATTGACGTGAAAGAGCCGGATGTGGAAGAGTGTATCCGCATTGTGCAGGGACTGCTGCCCAGCTACGAAAAGCACCATGGGGTTAGATACAGCGACGAGGCGGTGAGATATGCCGTAGAGCAGAGCCACCACCTGATTCACGACCGCTACCTGCCCGACAAGGCCATTGACATCATCGACGAAGCGGGTGCCTACCTGCAACAGAACCCGTTGCTCAACAAACAGGGGAAGCCCCGACAGGCACGTTTCCAGAAAGTGGATGTGCCCATCGTCAAGGGCGTACTAACCGAGGTGTGCCGCATCGACGCCAAGGCTCTCACCGAAAACAGCAATGAACTGCTCCAGAATCTGGAACAACGGATAAACGGAGAAATCTTCGGACAGGAAGAAGCGGTGAGACAGGTGGTGAGGGCTGTGATGATGGCAAAGGCTGGACTGAACGAACCGGGAAAGCCCTTGGCTTCGCTGCTGTTCGTGGGTCCTACAGGCGTGGGTAAAACGGAGGTGTGCAAGGTTCTGGCACAGCAACTGGGCATTGCTCTGGTGCGCTTCGACATGAGCGAATACACCGAGAAACATACCGTTTCAAAACTTATCGGTTCGCCTGCCGGCTATGTAGGCTATGAAGAAGGCGGACTGCTGACCGATGCGGTGAGAAAGAGTCCTAACTGTGTGTTGCTGCTCGACGAGATAGAGAAGGCGCATAGCGACATATACAACATTCTGCTGCAGGTGATGGATTACGCCAAACTGACGGATAACAAGGGGAACAAGACCGATTTCAACAACGTGATTGTGATTATGACCAGCAATGCCGGAGCACAGTATGCCAACCAGGCGGGCATCGGTTTCGGAGGCGGACAGAGCAAGGGTGAGGCGATGATGACTTCGGTAAAGAAAACCTTCAAGCCCGAGTTTCTGAACCGTCTGTCGGGCACGGTGGTGTTCCACGACATGAACCGCAAGATGGCTGCTCAGATATTACAGAAGAAACTGGGGCAACTGAAGCAGCGTCTGGAAAACAAGCAGGTGAGCATGGCACTCACCCCGGAAGCAGAGCAGTGGCTACTTGACAAGGGATATACCACACAGTACGGTGCCCGCGAGATGGACAGGGTGATACAGCAGCATCTTACCCCTCTGCTGATGGAAGAGATTCTGTTTGGCAAACTAAAGAACGGTGGCAGTGCCACCATCAAACTGAACGGCGATGATCTGGCAATTGACTGACGACCCCACCCTGTTTCCCGACCCTCGCTATGGAGAAGAAGACGGACTGATTGCCGTGGGAGGCGACCTGAGCATAGAGCGGCTGGCTATGGCATACAGTCATGGCATCTTTCCTTGGTACGGATTCAAGGAGGAAAAGGAAATACTCTGGTGGTGCCCCATGGACCGCTTTGTCATCTTTCCCGACGAAATACACATCAGTCATTCCATGCGCCAACTGCTACACAAAGGCACCTATACCACCACCATCAACCAGGCTTTCGAGCGGGTCATCTCCCACTGCAGCACCAACAACGGGCGGCACACGCAGCGAGGGGCATGGCTGGGCAACGACATGATCAAGGCATACACTGAGATGCACCGGCTGGGACTGGCAGCATCGGTAGAGGTATGGGACCAACAGCACCAACTGGTAGGCGGACTTTACGGTGTAAACATTGGCTACAGTTTCTTCGGAGAGAGCATGTTCAGCAAGGCACCCAGTGCCTCAAAGGTGGCACTGATAGCCCTGGCAAAACACCTGCAACCTTTTGGCGGCCTCATCGACTGCCAGTTCGAGACTCCCCATCTCAAGTCTATGGGCGGCAGACACATCCCCTACGAGGAGTATATGTGCATCATCTCTTCATACAGGCATGACAAAGAGGAACACACGACATAAGACTAATATTTTCCACCTACCCTATTGCTGTTTTCGGAACGTTTTATGAAACCTACTATTGCATATTTGGAACAGAAATTCGACGTGTTCAACCGTGAGATGTTTGGCTGCAAGTTACCCAGGCCTTCCATTGAGTCGAGCAGGGCGAAGACTTATCTTGGCATCTGCATGTATCAGAAGCGCCGCCGACTGTTCAGAAAAACCGAATCGCTCAATTTCCGATTACGCTTCAGCACCTGCTTCGATTTGCCGGAACAGGAATGGGAAGACACCCTTATCCACGAAATGATACACTACTACATCGGGGTGAACCAACTCAAAGACACCTCTTCCCACGGCACCCTGTTCAAACAGATGATGGACAGTATCAACAGGAATTTCGGCAGGCACATCACCATATCGCACAAAAGCACCACAGAGCAACGGGAACAGTCATACGACACACGGCAGCGATGGCATGTAGTGGCAGTGGTGAAGATGCAAGACGGCAGAACGGGTGTAAAGGTACTGCCAAGAATCGCCCAGCGCATAATAAACTATTACAACCAGGTGGGCAGCAGCAATCAAGTTGCCGGTCTGTCGCTCTATTTGTGCAAGGATGCCTATTTCAACCGTTTCCCCTGTTCGTCTGCCCTCAATGTAGTCTTTGCAGATTACCTTCAGGTGACTGAACACCTTGCCGATGCCACGCCGCTGCAATGCGACGGCAAGCATTTAATACCGGTCAATCACATATAATCCAAAGTGAGCACCAAAGGCAAGTGGTCGCTCATTCCATTCCTGTTGTAACGTGGTCCCATATACATCCGCGCAGGCCGTACTCCACCGTATTTTTCATCAGGTTCGAGCATGAAGGGAGCATCGACGATGAATGTCTGTCGCACTTTTGGCAGCAGCGACGTGCTCACAAGGATATGGTCTATATGCTCCCACTTTCCACGAAAACGGTAGGTTCCCCGGGCACCGTTCCTGCCCTCAGCCTGAGCAGTAACGGCATGTAACTGCTGTTGTTGCAGAAACCGTAACGAAGCCTCACCGGCATTTTCATTGAAGTCGCCCATCACCACAATATGGGCATGAGGAGAACAACTCCTTATGGAATCGGTCACATCTATCACTCGCCGGCATACCCTCTCTCTCATCATATAGCCCTCCTTGCCCTTGCCAGCCTTACTGGGCGCATGCACCACCAGCACATGCAGGGTATCTCCACTCTCCACCCTACCGCTTACATACAATATATCACGCGTAGGATTCCCTAACTTGGACATATCAGTGCGAAAAACATTATAATTCAAGGGACGGAACTTGTAAGGTTGGTATATCAGGGCCACATCAATGCCACGCTCGTCTGCCGAGGAGGTGATAAAAAACCTGTAGTCCAAATTCCTCAACATACTTCGGCGAGTAAGGTCGTACATCACACTGTCGTTCTCTACCTCACACAATGCCACAAGTGCCGGCAGTTCGGGAGCAGCCAAGATGGCACGTGCAATCTGGTTCTGCTTATGCCAGTATCGTGCGGGCGTCCATTTATGGGAACCTTCGGGTAGGAACTCGGTATCGTTCTTTCCCTCGTCATGCCGGCAATCAAACAGGTTTTCACAGTTCAATTCCATCAAGAAAAGCAGGGAGGCGAGGAGCAGGTGGAGCATCGTTCACTTACGGATTTACAGGAGACATTTTGCACAATTCCCAGAAAGCAACAGCAGAGGCAGCGGCAACATTCAACGAGTCAACACCATGTGCCATGGGAATCCTGACCACAAAATCGGCTTCCCGGATGGTGGTCAGAGGCAGTCCGTCGCCCTCGGTCCCCATAAAGATTGCCAGTCTGTCGGTCTGCTTCAGCAACGGATAGTCCAAGGGCACGCTGTTGTCGGTGAGTGCCATGGCAATGGTTTTGAAGCCCATGCCCTGCAACGTTTCTATCGGATTGTCTATCCAGGTCCAAGGCACCAGAAACACGCTACCCATCGACACCCTGACAGCGCGACGGTTGAGAGGATCGCACGAATTGCGGGTAAGCAGTACGGCACCGATACCCAAGGCGGCAGCAGAGCGGAAGATGGCACCGATATTGGTAGTATCTACCACTCCGTCAATCACCACGACCCTATGGGCATCACAGCACACTTCTTCTACTGTAGGGGACTGCGGACGACGCATGGCACACAATACACCGCGGGTCAGTGTATATCCGGTAAGTGCAGAGAGCAGTGACCTGTCGCCGGTATAGACGGTAAGTTCCGGGCACTGGCTGATGATGTCTGCGGCATCTCCGTCAATATGCTTTCGTTCGCAAAGCATGGACACGGGCTGATAGCCTGCCTGCAATGCCACACGGATTACCTTAGGACTCTCGACAATGAACAGGGCATCCTCCGGATGCAGTACGGAGCGCAACTGTGCCTCTGTGAGTTGGCTGAACACCTCTACACCAGGATGCGTCAAAGACTCTATCTCTACAATCTGTGCCATGCTTCAGACGGGTGTTTGCAGTTACTTTTCCCAACAGGGAATATCAGCCGCATCGCCAGGCATCATGTCACGACGGAAATGCGGTTCTACTCCCTTTCTCTTCTGCTGCAGATAATTGCGCAGCAGGACAAATGCCTTGGGTGACAGACGGATGATAGCAATCAGATTGACGATAGTCATCACACCCATTGCCAGATCCACAAAACTCCATGCCGTTTGCAGGGTGACAAGGGCGCCCATCATCACAGTACCTCCCGTGATGATGCGGAACAGTTGTATCGCCCACTTGTTACGGGTGATGAAGCGGATATTGGTCTCGCCATAGAAATAGTTGGCGATGATGGTGCTGAAAGCAAAGAGGAAGATGGCAATGGTGAGGAAGATGCCTCCGGCGGCACCCACGTGCATCTCCAAGGCACGCTTGGTGAGCAGGATACCGTCTTCATGGCCATGATGCAGACCTGAAAGCAGAATGATGAAAGCGGTGCAACTGCAGATGAGCAATGTATCGACAAAAACACCCAGAGACTGGAGCAGACCCTGTTTGACGGGATGCGTAGTACTGGCTATAGCGGCTGCATTGGGAGCGCTTCCCTCGCCTGCCTCATTACTGAAGAGTCCGCGCTTTACACCCTGCAGTATGGCAACACCCACGGCACCGCCCACCGCCTGCTCGAAACCGAAGGCACAGCTTACTATCAACTTGATAATGGCAGTAAACTGGGAGATATTCAGCACGATGATAATCAATGCCAAAAGGATATACCCCATTGCCATAAAGGGTACCACCATGCTGGCAAAATGAGAAATGCGGTGTACTCCACCGAAGATAATGAACAGGGTGGCTACGGTGAGCGCGATTCCAACATGAGCATTGCTGATGCCCGAAGCATCGCTCAAGGCGTCGCAAAGGGTATTGCTCTGTACCACCTGATTGGCTATGCCGAAAGTAATGGTGATGAGCACGGCAAAGAGTACGCCCATCCACTTGCAATGCAGACCGCTCTGCATGTAATAGGCAGGACCTCCATAGAACGACTCTTCTCCGCGCCGCTTGTACAACTGCGCCAGCGTAGATTCCACAAAGGCGGTGGCAGCACCGAACATCGCCATGATCCACATCCAGAACACAGCACCAGGTCCGCCTATAAAGATGGCAGAAGCCACTCCGGCAAGATTTCCCGTACCCACCCTACTGGAGAGCGATACGGCAAACGCCTGGAAAGAGCCTATCTTCTTGACAGCATCCTCTTCTACACCTTGGGATACTTCCCCGGCTGCCGGTTTATTATCAACCGCACCGTCAATGATAGGCTTGTCTATCACTACCCGCCACATGTCTCTCAGCAAGCGGAACTGCAGTCCCCTGCCCCTCAGCGTAAAATACAGCGCACAGAATACCAGCAGCACGATTACCACATACGACCACAGGTAGTCGCTCAGCATCTGCGTCACATTCACTATACCCGAAAATACGGAAAGCATTATATCATTCATCGTTTCATCAAGTTATGGTTTTATTCATTCACATTCATCAATGACAGACTGCTATCGGCAGGGAGTCTCTCCGGTTGTTCACGGAAGCGGATGGTCTGTGTTTGCCAATCCATCTCCTCTATGATGGCGATGCTCTCCAGGCTATAGCCCTCACTTCTCAGGGTTGCACCGCCTCCCTGCTGTCCCTTCTCAATGGCGATGCCGATACCTGCCACCTTGCCTCCTGCCTGGTTCACCAGATCGATGAGCGCATGGGCAGCCTCTCCATCCGCCAGAAAATCATCCACAATCAGCACCCTATCGGTAGCAAGCAGATAGGGACGTGAGATGAACACGCTGTTCACCTTCTTATGGGTAAAGGAATACGCCTGTGACACATACTTGTCATCAGTGCTGTTGGCGGTTACGCTCTTCTTAGCGAACACCACAGGCACATGGCACAGATGGCCCAACAGGGTGGCTATGGCTATACCGCTTGCCTCGATGGTAAGTATCTTGTTGAAGTCCTTGCCGGCAAAGCGGCACTGCAGTTCACAGGCAATGGCACGCATCACATCAATGTCAATCTGGTGATTCAGAAAGCTGTCAACCTTGAGGATATTCCCCTCTTTGATGACTCCCTCAGCCAGTATTCTTTTCTCCAAAAAATTCATATACAGTTGCTTTAAGCCTCAAAAGTATATAATTTTTCTGAAAACACGCTGTGACACAACCGTTTTTTTTAACCCAAATCGGTCATTAGCGTTATGATGATAACATCTTGTATTTTTGAGCAGATTTCTTTTCGGTTTGAGGGAGCAATGGGGTTCCATTGTAACTGAAAAGCGGAAAGAAAGATGACAAAAAGAACCATTTCGTTAAGCCAAATGAGCAGAGCCAAGCGTGCTTGAGCTATGCCATGGCGAGAAATGGTCGGATTTATTCCAAAGTATGTTTGCGCAAAACAGTCTAATGACCGATTTGGGTTTAACATCTGGACACACCTGTTGCATGCCGATGGAGGTAGTGTCAACGGCAAACGTCCTTTTCTTCCTCATACTGAACGGCACACAAAGACATGATGAGGAAAGGGATGGCAGCATCAAGGTAGGTGATATCGCACCAGGAATCGAAAATATTGAGCGGTTCTGCGGCAGCAAGCATGGTATGCCCGTAAGTGATGACGGGCACCAGCAGCAAAGATACGCCTGCGAGAAAGTGATAGCGCGACTCAACGCCCCGCCACCACCAGCCACACAACATGGCGAAGAGCAACATCAGGATGGGATCGACGGGATGTCCCTGACGGGTCTGCAGGGCAAGAGGACTGTACTCATAATAGAATAGCGTGCTGGCATCCCATAACATCAGCGGTACGAAGGTGGCAATCAATGCAAGCAGAGCGATAAGCACCGTTGACCCCTTTTTTTTGACCGAAAAGGTCAGCCATACAGGAAAAAAGAGAATGGCAAGGGGAAAAACCGTATTAAGACGGGTGGAGAGCCACAGACCTGCTATAAAGGACAGGAGGAGAGGATGGTGTTCAAACCGGACGCCCTTGAGAAAAAGCAGGTTGACAAACGCAGCCAACAGAAGGAAATTGCTTATCATATCACTGCGGACCGACACCTCATACCATATATTGAGAGTCAACGCACCGAGAAGCAAGGCAAGGAATCCCTGCCGCACACCAAAACGGAAACGGACAGAGAGGACAAACAACAGAAAAGTGAACATCTCTGACAGCCCCACATTGCCCAACAGATAGAAAGGGATGTGGAACAACTGCCATACGGGAAAGGGCGATGCACTGCCATCCAAGTGGGTATGGGCAAGATAAGGGAACTCTCCCCTAAGAAGATGCTGGATGGGAAAATGCAATGCCGACCATCTGTCAACACGCAACTGATAAGGATCAAAATGGTATTGCACCACAAGCATGACAAGCAACACCGCCACAAGGACTGCATAAAACAGTGCCTTGGAGCCGAATGCCCGTACCCGTTGCCCACACAACAGCCATGCCATGAGCACATAGACCAAGAAACAGGAAACCGCTACCCATGTGAAATGGGGAGTGACTCGCATGGCATACTTGGCGGCAAACAGGGTTGCCACCCCTGCCAACAACGCAATACACAGTATCTTTATCAGTTGTCTGTTCATATAGTTATTTGATGAAGTGCTTCTTTCCGCCCTTAATCACAAATCCTTTATATCCTGTCCGGACCCTCTGTCCTGACATATTATATAATGTATTGTCGGTTTCAAGACATGCAACCGGGGTCTTCACCTCTTTGATATATGTTTCGACATCCTCCTTCAACTCGTATGGACCAAGATCCCTACCAGAGCCTGTCACATCTTGCTTGAGGAAAGGGAAATCGGCAAGCAGAGAAGCATAAGTGGCAGTTACAGTAGTTGCGCCGATACTACCCTCCTCAATTCCTGCGTCTATGAGAGCACTGTTTCTTTTCAGGCGTCCGAACCTGCGCGGGAAGGAACCGTCGATGGAACGTGGCGCAAGGGCATCAGCCTCATCGAGCGACAGAAAATCATCCTTGGAGAAATCGTTCACAAGATGTGATGTCCAGCCGTTCTTGGAAGGTGGATTGACTATGGCATTATAGTCATCAGTACCAACGCATATCTCCTGTTTTCCAAGACATATATTATTGTAAAAATATGTATTCTCGGCAGAACCGCCCGACTCGAACATGTAGTCATAGCCGTTATCGAAGCCCAGACAGCCCACAATCACGTGTCCGCCCTTGTGATGATTACAGTCAAAACCCTTGACCGAACCACTCTTGTCGCACCCGAAGGCTATACAGTTGAACGCATAATGTATTCCTTGAGAGGAACCTCCAGTGCCGTTGCCTCCGAGTTTGATGCCATTGCCGTTACCAGAGAATGACATGCTACCATCAAGATAGTCTTTCACCCACAGATGGTCGGCAGCTTTTCCAGATTCCCATGCCCAACACTCTGCAAGAATCACATCATAATCTGTCTCAAAAAGATCCCACGCATCGTCTCCGTTGCGCCATGCACGGCACCGGATGAAACGATTACCCTTTCCATTATGCATCTTACAGGCAAACCCATCGGCATCAGAACCGTAGTTCGTGTCAAAATCGCAGTTGTGGTGGGAGTCGCAATCTATGATATCGTTGTATGCACAATAGCTGCCATCATTTTTGGAACCGAAACCCGATGCAGAGAAGTCATGTCCGAAACCGAGCTGAATACCTGTATCAAGGTTGTATGAAAACTCGCAACGCTCGATGCGGTTGTGACTACCCTCAAGTTTGATTCCGTTGTCGGCAGCGTGCATGATGTGGATTCCATAAAGAACATGATAGTCGCCCGTAATGGTAATACCACGGTCACCCACTTTTGATTTGTCACGATTGCAGTCAAGCAACTGTTGTTCGAAGTCGAATACCGGCAGTTCGCCGTCATAGCAACGTATCACTATAGGCTTGTCGGCTGTGGCAACCTTATTCATGCGCACAGTAAGTTTTCCATCTGTGCCATACCTGTTGATATGATATTTGCCCCCACGACAGATGATATGGGTGCCCGGGTCAGCGTTCTCATAGGCTTTTGCTATGTTATACCACGGTTTTTCTGCCGAGCCGTCGCCTGTTTCATCATTACCGGAAGTACTTATATATAATGTCTTTTGAGCTGCGGGAATGGGCGTTGTAGGCACCCAAATGCCCTCCGTCTTATAGGTAGGGTCATCGGTGTAATCCTCGTTGCCTCCACTTTGAACATCGTCAGATACGGTGAACACCTTGATATAGCAGTTGGAAGAGTTGGCAACGATGCGGAACTGTATGCCTGTCTTTTCGCCCAGTCCCACCGTTTTGCTCCATGTAGAGAAACTGCTCGAGCTACTGGAAATAGTGAAACGGTCAATCTCCTCCCAGTTGGTACCATCGGTTGAGTAACTCACGGTCATCTCCTTGTTGGAACCTCCTGAACGGTAGGTAAAACTCAACTTCGTGATATTGTCAAACTTCGGTGATATGACATATGCACCGCTTGTATTGAATTTCAATGCAGAACTTCCGTAAGACATCCCTTTGAATGTCCATTCACCAAGATCAAACGTGTGGGTACCATCCTGTGCCGTAGTACTGTTCAGTCCACTGAATGTTTCTGTATAGTTTGTGGCACTGATGCCAATAGCAAGCATCAGAAACATTAGAATAAGGTTATATTTTCTCATATTATAGGTTAATTAAGTAGGTTAGTTCTCAAAAAGTATGTCTCTCAAAATCATTCAGATTCCCCTCTCTGCCCAGTCACCACGGTCGAGGTTGCGGTAACCTACAGCCTCGGCGATATGCGGCAACATTACCTTTTCACTCCCTTCGAGGTCGGCAATGGTACGCGCCACCTTGAGGATGCGGCTGTAGGCACGGGCGGACAGCGACATGCGTTCCATGGCCATGCGGAGCATATCAAGAGACTCGGTGTCGGGCTCGGCATACTGATGGATCATGCGTTCCGTCATCTGGGCATTGCAATGGATGCCCTTGACTCCCTCATAGCGCTTTGCCTGTATCTGCCGGGCAGCAATCACTCGCTGACGGATGGCGGCACTGGGTTCACCCGGCTTAGCCTGTGACAGGTCTTTAAAGGGGATAGCGGAAATTTCGCACTGAATGTCGATGCGGTCAAGCAACGGACCGCTTATCTTGTTCATATAGCGTTGTATCTGTC
>CALZXH010000033.1 GCA_945830055.1 uncultured Prevotella sp. | reverse complement strand
ATAATAAATACTTTCAATATAACACAAATAATCGATGTGTTATCCTAATTTTTCCACCATATCAATAAGGTGTGTTAGCGGTACTCTTGTGAAACAATACCATAAATACAATACTTCACGGCAAATAATCTATCGGTTATCAGTTGTGACGGCACAGCTCAAGCACTACTGTGCCATTCTTGTCTTTCAGCAGCAAGCCGCTCTTGGTGGTCTGGTAATTTGTCACCTTGCCCATAGCCTCCGTCAACTGTTGTTCCAATTCCATGTTGCGGCACATCATGCGTGTCATGGCCATCTTGTCGTCAAAGGTCAAGGTGCCTGTGGCTGCATCTGCTTGCAGGGCTCCCGTCATGCGATTGCAGCCAGTACAGCCAAATACACGTTTGGCTGAAATGTCAAATCCAATGAAAGCGCGGTTATCTAACTGTACGGCTGACATATCTTTGCCGTTGACTTTCACGATATTCCATTCACCGTTGAGCATGTCTAAAGAGGCTGTCTTTTTCATAGAGGCGCATGATGTCATCAGAGCCATCGCTGCCATATATAACATTTTTGCTTTCATATTTTGCAAAGATAGCCATTTTTCATTTAAAAGCGTTACCTTTGCATCAGAAATAATGTAACTACTATGCAAGAAACCAGACAGAATAAGATTGCGCGACTGCTGCAAAAGGAACTGAGTATCATCTTCCAGCGACAGACTCAGATGATGCACGGAGTGATGGTGTCGGTGACGCGCACCAAGGTGTCGCCCGACCTGAGTATCTGTACAGCCTATCTAAGTATTTTCCCCAGCGAGAGGGCAGAGGAAATTATCAAGAACGTTGCTGCCAACGAGAAGTCCATACGTTATGAACTTGGCACCAAAGTGCGTCATCAGTTGCGCATTATCCCTGAACTGCGCTTCTTTGTGGATGATTCGTTGGACTATATTGAGCGCATAGATGCCCTGTTGAAAGAGTAGTACATGAATTTTCCCTTTTACATTGCCCGCAGGTATCTTTTTTCCCGCAAGAGCACGCATGTCATCAATATTATCAGTGGCATCAGTGTCACGGGTGTCACCATTGCTACCATGGCACTGGTGGTTACGCTGAGTGTATTCAATGGATTCCACGATTTGGTGGCCTCGCTCTTCACTGCCTTTGATCCGCAGTTGAAGGTAGTGCCGGCAAAGGGAAAGGCAGTGGCTGCTGACGAACCGGCATTTGAGAAGATAAAGGCACTGCCGCAGATACAGGTGGCCACAGAGACAGTGGAGGATATGGCGCTTGCCGTGTATGGTGACCGACAGACCATGGTGACCATCAAGGGAGTACAGGACAATTTTGACAGTCTGACTCATGTACGCGAGATACTGCAGGGCGATGGCAACTACGAACTGCAGGCGGCAGACATCAGCTATGGTATTCTGGGTATCCGAGTGGCTGAGATCTTGGGCATGGGCTATAGTTTCAAATACCCTCTCAGTATCTATGCCCCCCGGCGTGACGGACAGTTTGACCTGTTCAATCCCGAGGAGTGCTTTGCCACCGATGAGCTCTATTCTCCAGGCGTGCTTTTCTGCGTGAAACAGGCGAAATACGACAAAAACTATATACTCACCAACATTCATTTTACACGCCGTCTGTTTGACATGCAAGGCATGGTGAGCGCACTGGAACTGCGTTTGAAGCCGGGCAGCGACTTTGAGGAGGTGAAATCGGAAATCAAGCGTATTGCGGGCGACCGCTTTATGGTAAAAGATAGATTTGAACAGCAGGAAGATACCTTCAACATCATGAAGATTGAGAAACTGATGGCTTTCAGTTTCCTTACCTTTATCCTTGTGGTAGCTTGCCTTAACATCATCGGCAGCTTGTCTATGCTGATGATTGACAAGAAAAAAGACGTGATGACACTTCGCAATCTGGGTGCCAGCAATAGGCAGATCGTGCAGGTGTTTTTACTTGAGGGACGACTGATTTCTTTGGCAGGAGCCGTACTCGGCATCGTATTGGGACTGTTGCTCTGCTGGTTGCAGCAGACATTTGGTATCGTGGGACTGGGACGTAGTAGCGGTTCTTTCATCATCGACTCCTACCCCGTGAGTGTGCATGCCGAAGATATCTTCATCATCTTCGTAACTGTACTGGCAAGTGGTTTCCTGGCTGTATGGTATCCTGTGAAGTATTTTGCCAAGCGTCTTATCAACGAGTCATGACACTTGGTTTTCTATTTGAAGATTACCCCAAGGTGATGGTTTCTACCTCTACATGTTCGTGCAGAAACAGCTGTGCAGACTCTCTGAATTTGTCGGGATTCTCAGTAGTGAGATAGCGTACAGTGCCCTGTTTGGAGCAAAGCACTTCCATCTCGGGATGACGCCTGAAATATTCCTGCAGACTGCCTGCCACATAGTCGCCTTGTGCAATGATCCGTACATGGGCAGGGGCATATTTCCTGATTTTTGGCATCAGCAGGGGATAATGGGTACAGCCCAGGATGATGGCATCGATGGCAGGGTCGGCAGCCATGAGTTGGTCGATGCGTTTTTTTACAAAATAGTCGGCGCCGGGACTGTCAGCTTCGTTGTACTCTACCAGGGGTACCCAGAAGGGGCACGCCACGCCACTGACCACAATATCGGGGAACAGCTTCTTTATCTCCAAAGCATAACTCTCGCTCTTGATGGTGCCTTCTGTGGCAAGTACGCCTACATGACGGCTCCCTGTCAGCGAGCCGATAACCTCTGCCGTGGGGCGGATGATACCCAGTACACGTCGGTGGGTATCTATGCGTGGCAGGTCGTTTTGCTGTATGGTGCGCAGTGCCTTGGCTGATGCCGTATTGCAGCCCAAGATAACCAGTTGGCATCCCTCTTGAAACAGTTTTACTACTGCCTGACGCGTGAACTCATATACCACATCAAATGAGCGCGGACCGTAGGGTGCACGGGCATTGTCTCCCAGATACAGAAAGTCGTATCGGGGAAGCAACCGGCGTATGCCGTTGAGGATGGTCAGACCTCCATAACCGGAATCAAAGATGCCTATCGGACCGGGAGATGTGCTTAGTTCCATTTATTTCTGCAGGGTGGCGGTGACGATGGGTAGCAGGTTCTCGCCTTGAGCGGGATTGATATACGGGCAGGCATTTCCGTCGGTATTGATGATAAAGGCAAAGCCTTTGTCTTCGGCGATGATGCGTAGCAGTTGTGCCATGCGCTCGTGCAGCGGTTTCATTGCTTCCTGTTCAGCCTGTTTCAGCAATCGGATACTTTCTTGTTTGAAAGTCACGTTGCGGTTCATCAGTTCTTCCAGCTCCAGCTGTCTTTTCTGATAGATGGCTTTGGGAAAGGTTGCCTGTCCCTCCAGAAATTCCTCGTATTTATCGTTGAACTCTTGTGCCACACGCATCGTTTCTTCATCATATTTTGCTTTCAACTGCTGTAACTGGTCTTGCACCTCGGCATACTCGGGCATCTCCCTCAGTGCCTGTTCATAACTGATGTAGCCGAATTTGAGCACGGATGCCTGTTCTGTTGTGGCAGTTGGGACTTCGTTGCTGTTCCCCACAGCAAAGGTCTGTGCTGTCAGAGGAATGGCCATCATCCACACGATCAATAACAAAAGGTGTTTCATACGGTAAAAGAAAACCGGTATACTGCCACTGCTGACAGTAACACCGGCTGAAGAAATTGTTTGTTGTTATTTCAATCCGAGTTGGGTCTTTACCTGCGCAGTTACATCTGTGCTCAGGGTAGTGCTGATATAGGGTACACCGCCTGCTACGTCCATGATATACACATAGCCTCCGTTCTGACCTACAGTTTTGATGGCTTCAATCACTTTGGAGGTGATAGCCTGCATCTTTTCCTGTGATGCCTTGGCAAGAGCCTGCTGGTTGTCCTGGTAGCTTTGCTGTATCTTCTGCTGCATCTCGGTGAGTTCCTGTTCGCGGCGGGTTCTGATGTTCTCGGGCAGTGTCTTGGCATTGTCTTCGTAGTCCTTCACTTTCTTGGTAAACTCGTCCTGCATGCCTTTCAGGTCTGCCTCATACTGCTGCTGCAAAGCGTCAATCTCTGTCTTTGCCTTGAGGTATTCAGGCATCACCTGAATGATTTCCTGAGCATTCACATGTCCGAACTTCTGTGCAAAAACAGCCATAGGGGCACACATCAGAAGCATTAAAAAGAGTTTTTTCATCGTTTGTTGTTTTAAATTATTGTTATTTGTTTGTTGTTTATGTTCCTTTTTTCGAGACGGGTATTCTTACAGCATTATCTGCCGTAGCCCAGTTTCTGCAACACCTCGTTGCTGATGTCGGCTTTCGGACTACCGTATATCACACCGCTGTTGCCTGTCTTGTCGAGCACCATCTGATAGCCTCTCAGTTCGGCGATGTCTTTCACTGCGTTGTATATCTCCTCTTGGATGGGTGTCATCAAAGCGGTGCGCTTTTTGAACAGTTCACCCTCGGGGCCAAAGTATTTCTTTTTCAGTTCAGCAGCCTCTTTCTCCTTTTCCATGATGGCATCCTGACGGGCTTTTTTCTGCTCCTGTGAGAGGAATACCACCTCGTTCTGATAGTTCTTGTACATGGTCTGCGCCTCCAAAGTAAGGGCTTCCACCTCTGCCTGCCACTTCTTTGACACCTGGTTCAGTTGTTCGCCTGCGCGCTCATAGGCAGGGATGTTCTTCAGTATGTAGGCCATATCCAGCACGGCAAATTTCTGTGCATTTGCCAGCACGGATACTAACGCCACCACCATGCTTATCAATAGTCTTTTCATATAGTTGTCTTTTTTGTTGTCTCGTTTTCTGTTCTTTCATGTCGTCATCAGACAGTAAAAAGGTCTGCCGATGTCAGAATTCCTGTCCCAAAATGAAGTGGAAGTTGCTGCCGCCTTTCTGACCTGTACCGATGGTGGTGTCGAAACCATACGCCCAGTCGATACCCATCAGACCCACCATAGGCAGGAATATGCGTACACCCAAACCAGCAGAACGCTTTACCTCGAACGGGTTGAATTTTTTTGTCTCGCTCCATGCGTTACCCGCCTCTACAAAGCCCAGACCGTAGATGGTGGTGGTGCCCAGCATAAAAGGATAGCGCAGTTCCATGGTAAAGCGGTCATAGGCATAACCCTGTGCCTGATAGGGCGTAAGAGAACCATTCTCATAACCTCTCAGTCCGATGGTCTCCTGTGCATAACCGGTAGAGTAGCCGCTCATGCCGTCACCTCCCACGTAAAAAGTCTCAAAGGGTGACTTCTTGTATTTGTTGTACGAACCCAGCAAGCCGAATTCTACCCTGGTCATCAGAACAAAGCACTTGGGACCCGAGGTGAGCGATGTATAGGTGCGGGTCTTGAACTTCCATTTATGGTATTCCACCCAGCGGTATTTCTCTTGTAACTCACTCTCATAGTTGGCTGCATTGTAGTCGTTGGCAAGGTGTTCGTAGTCCTTGTTGTCAAAGAGCGACCAGGGTGGTGTGATGGTAAGTGAAGCAAGGAACTCCGAACCCGAGCGGGGGAACAGGGGGTTGTCGGTACTGTTGCGCGACAGGTTGATGCCCAGGTTGATGTTGTTGCAGTTACCATTGCTGATGATGAAGTATTTCCAATCGCGCAGCATGTAGCGCTGGTACGACAGCGTGAGCGACAGATTGAAGTAATCGTCGGGCCAACGCAGTCGTTTTCCCCATCCCAAAGAGAAGCCCAGCAACTGAACGTACTTGTCATCATCGAGATAACTGTCATAGTTGTTATAATAGTTATTGTAACTGCCGTAGCCTCCGTAATAACCGTAATAATTGTTCATCCAACTGCTGTTGTAGTAGTTGCTGTTCACGTCGGTCTGCTTGGAGTAGAAAGCTCCCACGCTGAATGAGTTGGGGCGCTTTCCGCCAAACCAAGGTGCTGAATAGCTGATACTGTACGACTGGTAGTAGGTACCGTTGGTCTGTGCGCTCAGTGCCAGCTGCTCGCCATCTCCGATGGGCATGATGCCTCGGTGCATCTTGTTCTTTCCGAAGAGGTTGCGCATAGAGAAGTTGTTGAGTTTCAGCGATACACGTCCGATGATACCTGTCTGTCCCCATCCCAAGGAGAATTCCACCTGGTCGTTTGACTTCTGTTCCAAATTCCAGTTGATGTCCACTGTACCGTCTTCTATGTTGGGCTTCACCTGCGGATCTATCTTCTCCTGGTCGAAGAAACCCAGAGCAGCAATCTCCCTCACAGAGCGTACCAGCGCCTCTTTAGAGAACAGATCGCCGGGCTTGGTCATCAGTTCTCGTCTCACCACCTCTTCATACAGTCGGTCGTTACCGTAGATGTTCACATGACTGAGGTGTGCCTGCGGTCCTTCGGTCACACGCATCTCTAGGTCGATGGAGTCGCCCACTACGTTCACCTCTACAGGGTCGATGTTGGAGAATACATAACCGTTGTTCCAGTAGTAGTTGCCTACAGCATCCTCATCGGTCTTCAGACGTTTCTCAATCAGGGTTTGGTTATACACATCACCTTTTTTCATTTTCAGTGAGTGGTTCAGGAACTCGGTGTTCACCACGGTGTTTCCCGCCCAGCGTATGTCTCTCACGTAGTAGCGCTGTCCTTCACTGATTTTAATATATAGGTTCACGTGTTTTTCATCGTGGTTCCATACACTATCTACCAGTATCTCCATGTCACGGAAACCCATTTCGTTATATTTGTCGATGAGGTTTTGTCTGGCAGTCTTGTAGCGCTCGGCAGTAAACTTCTTGGCTTTCATGAAGGAGCCAATCTTGCCTGCCTCGTTCATTTTGGTGAGCACGCCCTTTCTAAACAGTCCTCCCTTTATCTTCTTGGTTTTCAGATGCTTGTTGCCCTCAATGATGATGCGCCTTATCTTCATCTTGCTCTTCTTGTCCACATCAACATCCAGGATAACCTGGTTGCTGCCTGTTACATCATCACGCTGTGTGATGGTTATTTCGGCATTCTTGTAGCCCTTTTCTTCAAAGTAGCGTTTAGCCAGTATCTTGGCGCGGTCAATCATGTTGGGAGTAATCTGACTGCCCTTCATGATGCCCAGTTTTGCCTCCATGTCTTCGCGCTCCGACTTTTTCAGTCCGCTGTAGTTGATGGTACTCACTCTGGGGCGCTGTGTAAGGTGGATGCAGAGATATACCTTGGAGTCTACGATGGAGTCTGCTGTAATGGCGACGTTGGAGAAGAGTCCGTGCTTCCAGTAGCGGCGGATGGCTTCCGATATTTCTGTTCCTGGCACAGAGATGCGTTGTCCCACCTCCAGTCCTGAGAGTCCCACCAGCACAAAGTCGTCATATCCTTTGATGCCCTGCACATGGATTCCGCCAATTTCGCATTGGCGTGGTGTGCCCACATACGATATTTCGGGGTTCACCACCTTGTCTTGCGCCTTTGTCGCTATGGTAAAGAGCATCAGGAGCATCACTGCTGCCATTGTCAGCAGTTTTTTCCAGCCGCTCGTCATCATTGTCTTATACATTATTTATATAGTTGTGTTGTATTTCATTACCTTTCTTGTTCTCCGTTCCTCGGGTGCTGTTCTTGCACTAAAGTTTGCCTGCTGTATCTTGCATTTCTTTTTCCACCTGTGCTTCTGTCTTTCCGAAACGGCGCTGTCTGCTGTTGTAGCTGGCGATAGCCTTGTGCAGTTCCTCTTCGTCGAAGTCGGGCCAATAGGTCTCGCAGAAGTACAGTTCCGAGTAGGCTATCTGCCACAGCAGGTAATTGGAAATCCTTACTTCACCTCCCGTGCGTATCAGCAGTTCAGGGTCGGGCATGAAGTTGGTAGTCAAGTGTTGGGAAATGGTGTTTTCTGTTATCTCCTCCGGTTTCATCTCGCCTGCCTGCACTTTGCGGGCTATCTGTTGCATGGCATCGGTCAGTTCCCATTTGGAGGAATAGCTGAGCGCCACCACCATGGTCATGGCTGTATTGCCGGCGGTGTGTTCTTCGGTCTCCCTCAGTTTCTGCTGCACTGCTTGGGGCAGACGCTGTGTATCGCCGATAACCCTGAAGCGCACGTTGTTTTTCATGAATATCTGGTCTTCCAGCGATGAGAGTACCAGTGCCATGAGGGCAGCCACCTCATCATCGGGCCTGTTCCAGTTTTCTGTAGAGAATGTGTATAGTGTAAGAAACTTTACGCCCAGTCGGGTGCACTCTGACGTAATTTTCCGTACTGCCTCCACACCAGCCTGATGGCCATAGTTACGGGGCTTTCCCTGGGCGGCAGCCCATCTTCCGTTGCCGTCCATGATGATGGCTATGTGCTGTGGCACGTTGTTTCCTATACTGTTTCCGTCGGTCATATTGTCTGTTTTTTATATTCTTCCCCGTTTAGGGGGATGTTTGTTATATCGTCTCTGGTGGTTGTAAGTTATTCTTTATGACAGGTGCGGCATTTCGCCCATAGGTCGTAGGTTACTGAGGCTCTCAGGGCGGCATAGCAGTCTGTGTTCTTGAATATTCCTGAACTCTTGATGTCATAGGGATCTTGCAGACCGTCGAGCTTGTCGCTCAGCGTGAAATGCATTGCCCAGTCCAAAGTGATATTCAACCTTGGCGCCACTTTGTATTTGGCACCCAGTCCAATGGCCAGACTGCCTGCAACTACGCTCTTCCCGGGAATCTTTGCCATCACCATTCCCGGTCCCAGCATGATGAAGGGTGTGAGGGGTTTGGCACCTCTGTACTCCCGTCCTGTTCCATAGGGAAAGAAGTTATACTCGAACATCACGTTCACGTCGGTCAGAGTGGTGGAGAACTCAGGGGCTATCTCTTCGCTCTGTGGATACCATGTACTGATGTTCTTCAGTTCTCCCTTCACCTTGCCGTGATAGATGGTGAGAGCCACTGCCATCCGTGGGTTGAACTTATATTTGCCCACTGCACCGAAGCAGGGTTGCATCATTTTGCTTATAGAGCCTCCGTAGTCGCCTTGATAGGCTTGCATTCCCGCTCCCGCACCCACCTCGGCACGGTATTCGGGCTCGTCCTGTGCCTTGGCTGCGGTTATCTGCAGCATGGCTGTCAGCAGGAGTACGGACAGGCGTAGTAATTTCATGCCTTTCAGTTCCATCCCAGTCGGTTCAGTCGTCCCTTCCACACTTCGCCGGTGCCTGAACATACAAACCACACATTATTATAACTGTCCACGCTCACGCTCAGCATACGCAATCCCTTGTCCATTCCGTCGGGCCATGTGCAGCGAGAGGATTCCTTCCATGTCAGTCCGCCATCGCGGCTTTCGTAGATGGTGCTGTAAGCAGGCTGTGCCTCGGGACCGATTCCCTCGCCACCCAAAGCAAGGAACGTATCATCGTAGCCGAATATCTGCAGGTTATCCATGCGCGGCAACTGTCGGGGGCGCTCTTCTGTTTCGTTCATGCATACCCACTGTCCGGGACGAGCGTTGATGCCATAGTCAGCCACTTTGCGCCATACCTTGCCGTAGCAGTCATCCTTGTAGGGATTGGTGTCTGACATATCGGGATTCCTGTTGCCTGCCATGAGCACGTAGTCAGCACTGTCCAGGGCAGGGTGGGGAATACATGTGAAGTCCATATCGTGAGTAGGCAGCAGTGCCTTCAGCTGTTCCTCGTTATTGCTATCTGTTACGGCTATTGCATCGGCAGTCCAGGTACGTCCGCCATCAGTTGATACCATGGGTAATCCTTCTGCCGACTGTCCGTAGAGTTCGCAGGTAGATTTGCCCAGTATCGCTACAGGCACGTCAGTGGTGGCAAGCGTCTCGTAGTGTTCTCCGTCGAGCGAATACATCACCTTGCCTGCATCAGCCACGAAAAGGGTATCACCACGCACTACGCCCTTGCTGCTGATGGCTTGCGCTGTAAGCCCTGCCTGTAGTTGTGTCCATGTGTCAGGGGTTTCTGCAGTCATGGCATATACCTCTGTGGAGTTGCCTTTAAGTGCAAACACCAACAGGCGGTCGCCCAGCAGGGCGCTCTCTACCAGTTCTGCATCTTTGAGTGGTTCAAGCACGCCCATCCTGCGCCATGTAAACTCATCGCCCTCTTCCTTGTGAATATTCACCTTGACGGTGTAGGTGCGACTGTTCTGACCGTTTGTCGACACCACCCTGATTTGTCTCTCCGATAGGAAACTGATGGTGTCGGTAGTCTGTAGCACTACCTCCGGTCCTGCCTCAGTGGGTACCAGATAAGGTACGCCGTTGTGGTAGGTTGAAACGGAGCAAAGCAGTTTTGATGCGTCAATACCCGCGGGCAATGAGTCCTTGTTGGTTATCTCGCCTGTATAATGGTCAATGGAAAAGACACAGTTTGCCAATATGGTATTGGCACTCACGGTATATACGGAATCCTCTCCTTTTGATGAGAGGGTATGCTTGTATTGGGTACCCGATGTCAACGAGAATGCGGTGATGGCGGTGTCGTCATAGAGGGTTGCCTCTTCATCATCGTTGTTCACACACGATACCAAGGCGCCAACAACCCATATCATCATACAAAGGGCAATGCAATGCTTCTTCATGCTCAGAAATAAAAAAATTTGCCTGCAAATTTACTCACAATCCGCAAAAAGAGCAAATTTTCTACTTATTATTAAGTAAATTTAGGCTTCTCATTGGACGAAAGAAGCAATTTTGTCTGCAACTTTCTTTGTTTCAACGCTTTGCCGTTTCTTTTCGGAGCTGTCCGTAAGGACTCTTGTCAGGTGACGTGGCAAAAAGGAAAAATAATTGTCTTTTCCCTTTGCATTCCGATAAAAAACAGTAATTTTGCAACGCATATCTCAAAGGACAACCCCGTTTTCAGATGGCACAGAGTCAGATACAGGAACTTAAGCAAGAGCAGACGCTCAAGCAGATGCAGAACTTCACCCAGCAACAGTTGTTGCAGGCACAGCTGGTGGAGTTGCCTCTTGGCCAGTTGCTTGACCGTATCAATATGGAGATGCACGACAATCCAGCTTTGGAAACCGTTCAACCGGGAGAGGTTGCCGATGACTATGCCTCTGATGCCCTGCATGATGCCGATGATGACGGGAACGGCAGTTCCGGTGAAGACGGTGACAACGGAGAACTGGAAGAACGTCGTTCTGCCCTCGATGAGGCATTGAGCAACATGGCGCTCGACGATGAAGATCTGCCCGTGTATCCACGTGGGAACAACGGAAGTGCCGAGCACGAAGAGATGGTCTATGGCAATACCCTCTCTTTTTACGACCTGCTGAAAGACCAGATGGCCGAACTTACCCTCACTCCGCTGCAGGAGTCAGTGATGGAATATCTTATCTTCTCGCTCGATGACGACGGACTGTTGCGCAAGAGTGCTGACCTGCTCGCCGACGAGATGGCCATATACCGTAATATTGACTGTACTACAGAGGAGGTAGAGCAAGTGCTTGATATGTTGCGCACCTTCGACCCTGCAGGCATCGGAGCCTCCAGTCTGCAACAGTGCCTTTTGTTGCAGATTGACCGCAAGCCGGCATCAAACGACAAGCAACGGATGGCAACGGTGGTGAGCGACTATTTCAACGAATTTACGCACAACAACTGGGACAGGATTTCCCAGGCTATGCAGCTCACTCCCCCGGAAGCTAAGGCGCTGGCACAGGAGTTGCGCAAGCTGAATCCCAAGCCAGGAGCAGCCCTGGGCGAAACCACAGGGCGCAACCTTCAGCAGATAACTCCCGATTTCATCGTGGATACACAGGACGATGGCTCCGTTTCGTTCTCGCTCAACAGTGCTGAGATACCCGAATTGTGTGTGTCGCAGTCGTTTGCCGACATGTTACAGGAGTATAAAGACAATCCTGGAGGCATGAGCAGACAGATGAAAGAGGCGTTGCTCTACACCCGCAAGAAGGTGGATGCCGCCAAGGGATTCATTGATGCTGTGCGCATGAGGCGTAACACGCTGACCCTCACCATGCAGGCGATAGTGCAATGGCAGCACCGTTTCTTCGAGGATGGCGATGAGAGTTCGTTGCGCCCCATGCTGCTGCGAGATATTGCCGAGAAGACAGGACTGGACATCAGCACCGTGTCGCGCGTCAGCAACAGCAAGTATGCACAGACGCGCTGGGGCATCTTCCCCCTGCGTTTCTTCTTCAACGAACGCTATGTGACCAAGGATGGCGAGGAATTATCTACACGTACCATCAAGGCGGAACTGCGCGAACTCATCGATGCCGAGGACAAACGTCGCCCGCTGAGCGACGAACAACTCACCCTGCTGCTCGAGAAAAAGGGTTTCCCCATCGCAAGGCGCACAGTAACAAAATACCGGGAACAGCTGGCTCTGCCTACTGCCCGTATGCGTAAGGAATAGAATTACAGGTTCATGTCACGTCAAAAGCACATCATCTATATCGCACGGGCACTCAGTCTGCTGTTCACCCCTTTCTATTTGCCGGTGATAGGGCTCTCTGTGCTCTTTACCTTCAGTTACCTCAGTCTCCTGCCGTGGCTGTACAAGATAGAGGTGGTGTCGCTGGTGTATTTCTTCACCGTATTGCTGCCCACTTTTATGATTTATCTCTACCGCAAATGTCAACGGTGGAGTCTCATCGAACTGGGGCGGCGTGAGCGGCGTGCCGTGCCGTATCTCATCTCCATCGTGTGCTATTTCTCCTGCATCTACCTGATGCAACTGCTCTGTATTCCCCGTTTCATGGGTAGTATCGTGGTGGCGGCACTCATCGTGCAGATTGTATGTGCCATCATCAACAACTGGTGGAAGATATCCACCCATACAGCTGCCATCGGAGGCGTGGGGGGCGCCCTGCTTGCCTTTGCCGAAATTTTCGGCTACAACCCCATCGGTTGGCTGTGTGTGGTTATCCTTGTTGCCGGTCTTCTGGGCAGCAGTCGTATGATACTTCGCCAGCACTCGCTGCAGCAGGTGCTCGCCGGTTTCGGGGTGGGACTGGTGTGTGCATGGGGAACGATACTTCTATGAATGAAGAGTGAAGAATGAAGAATAATGAAATGAAAAGATAAAGAATATGAAACCAATAGTAAGCATTATCATGGGCAGCACAAGTGATCTGCCCGTTATGGAAAAAGCATGTAAGTTGTTGAATGACATGCAAGTGCCTTTCGAGGTAAACGCCCTTTCTGCCCACCGTACTCCTGATGCTGTGGAGCAGTTTGCCCGTGAGGCAAAAGAGCGTGGTATCAAAGTGATTATTGCAGGTGCAGGCATGGCTGCCGCCCTCCCCGGAGTGATTGCTGCCTCTACCACCCTGCCTGTCATTGGTGTGCCTATCAAGGGTATGCTCGACGGACTGGATGCCATGCTCAGTATCATCCAGATGCCGCCTGGAATTCCTGTGGCTACGGTGGGGGTGAACGGTGCGCAGAATGCAGCCATCCTCGCCGTAGAGATGATTTCTCTTGCCGATGAGGCCCTTGCCAATCGTCTCGCCGCATACAAGGACGGACTGAAAGAGAAAATCGTGAAAGCCAACGAGGACTTGCGGAATCTGAGTTACGATTTTCTGGTAACGAAAGACTGATTTGGAACAACGGGAACTTCTAACTCACGTAACCTGACTCTCTATTCTAAATAATATGTTCACCTACACACGTCGCACCTCTTCAGAGGTAAAAATAGGGAATACGCCATTGGGAGGGAATCATCCTATCCGGGTACAGTCAATGACCACCACTGCAACTACCGACACGGAGGGCAGTGTGGCACAGACGCTACGCATCGTGGATGCCGGCGGAGAATACGTGCGCCTTACCACGCAGGGGGTACGCGAGGCCGAAAACTTGAAGAATATCAGTGAGGAACTGCGCCGGAAGGGATGCCATGTACCGCTCGTGGCTGATGTACACTTCAATCCCAAAGTGGCAGAAGTGGCTGCTCTCTATGCAGAGAAAGTGCGCATCAATCCAGGCAACTATGTAGATCCCGCGCGTACTTTCAAGCAGTTGGAATATACCGACGAGGAATACCAGAACGAGTTGCACAAGATAGAGGAACGGTTGTTGCCCTTCCTCGAAATCTGCCGCGAACATCATACAGCTGTGCGCATTGGAGTGAACCACGGTTCATTGTCAGACCGCATTATGTCGCGCTACGGAGATACCCCCGAAGGTATCGTAGAGAGTTGTATGGAGTTTCTGCGTATCTGCCGCAAGCAGCAGTTTGATGATGTGGTTATCTCCATCAAGGCAAGCAATACGGTTGTGATGGTACAGTCAGTGCGTTTGCTGGTGGCTGCCATGGACAGCGAACAGATGCACTATCCCCTGCATCTGGGTGTCACTGAGGCAGGCGAGGGGGAAGACGGGCGCATCAAGAGTGCAGTAGGCATCGGTGCCCTGCTTTCCGATGGCATTGGCGATACCATCCGTGTCTCGCTGAGCGAAGAGCCTGAGGCAGAGATTCCTGTGGCGCGTCATCTGGTGGACTATATCACCCGGCGCAAGAACCATACCATGATACCGGGTACCGTATGCCCGCAGTTTGACTACCTGCATCCGCAACGCCGTGTCACTACCCCTGTGATGAATATCGGTGGCAGTCATACACCGGTGGTTATTGCCTCACGCAGAGACGGCTCCATACCACCGCAGGGCGACTGCACACCCGATTTTCTCTATGTGGGTGATGGTAGCAAGGTGACGGAATGGGCTCCCGAGAGGCAGTATATCGTAGATTTTGACAGTTATAAGGGGCAGTCACATTGCTTCCCCATCTTCCCTTATAATGCCATCCCGTTGCTTGGCGTGGTGCAGGCACCGCTCAAGTTCCTTGTGGTGCCTTATGGAGCCCCTGCAGAGGAATATCTGCCCTGTCTGAAGCATCACCCCGAGGTAGTGGTGGTGAGTGTCTCTACCCATGTCAACCCCGTAGGCGAGCACCGTGCCTTGGTGCATGAGATGATGAATGCCGGAGTGACCAATCCTGTGGTGTTCTGTCGTGCCTACAGCCACAGTGCTGAAGAGAAGGGCGACTTCCAGCTGGAGGCAGCTGCAGACATGGGAGCGCTTATGTTCGACGGTTTCACCGATGGTATCTGGCTGATGAACGATGGTACGCTCTCCCATGAGGATATCGAAACTACTGCCTTCGGCATATTGCAGGCAGCGCGTCTGCGTACCAGCAAAACGGAATATATTTCATGCCCGGGATGTGGGCGTACCCTTTACGACCTGCGCACTACCATCTCACGTATCAAGGCTGCCACCGCCCAGTACAAGGGACTTAAGATAGGTATCATGGGCTGTATCGTTAACGGTCCGGGCGAGATGGCTGATGCCGACTACGGTTATGTGGGTGCCGGCAGGGGACGTATCTCCCTCTATCGGAACAAGGAGTGTGTGCTGAAGAATATTCCTGAAGAAGAAGCAGTGGAAAAACTCATCGCCCTGATAGAGGGTGACAGACAAGATTCCTGAAGGTTGCGAGCACCCGTTTCTATACTCTTCTCTTAAAAAACGTAAATTTTGCTATATATATAATGTGATGAAATAGTTTTTGCTTACTTTTGCAACCCAAAACAAGGCACATTAGGATTTATGCAAAAGAATTTAGTGATAGTAGAGTCGCCTGCCAAGGCAAAGACCATCGAGAAATTCCTGGGAAGCGACTTTAAGGTGATGTCGAGTTACGGGCATATCAGAGACCTGAAAAAACGTGAACTGAGTATAGACACCCAAACACTATTGCCTGACTACGAGATACCTGAAGAGAAGGTAAAACTGGTGAAGGAACTGAGAAGCAACGCCAAGAAAGCCGAAAAGGTGTGGCTGGCTTCCGATGAAGACCGCGAGGGAGAGGCCATCTCATGGCACCTGTGCGAGGTGCTGGGACTGGACGAGAAGAATACCAACCGCATCGTGTTCCACGAAATTACCAAACCCGCCATCCTGCAAGCCATTGAGAATCCCCGGCATCTGAACATGAACCTGGTGAACGCACAGCAGGCACGCCGTGTGCTCGACCGTCTGGTGGGCTTCAAGCTGTCGCCCGTGTTGTGGCGCAAGGTGAAGCCGGCTCTCTCTGCCGGTAGGGTGCAGAGCGTGGCAGTGAGGCTTATCGTGGAGCGCGAGAGAGAGATACAGTCGTTCAATAGTGAGGTGTTCTACAGGGTGAATGCTGTCTTCGGACTGAATAATGCCGACGGTTCTGCCACTGAGGTCAAGGCGGAACTGAACACCCGCTTCAAGACACACGATGAGGTAACTGCTTTCTTGGAAAAGTGCAAGGATGCCACTTTCTGTGTGAACAGCGTGAGCAAAAAGCCGCTGAAGCGCACACCACCCCCACCTTTCACCACCAGTACGTTGCAGCAGGAGGCCGCCCATAAGCTGGGCCTCTCGGTATCGCAGACCATGATGATTGCACAGCATCTGTATGAGAACGGATACATCACCTACATGCGTACCGACTCGGTAAACCTGTCGAGCCTGTGTGTGAATGCAGCCAAGGCAGAGATTGCCTCTCTTTGGGGAGAGAACTACTGCAAGCCGCGCCAGTATCACACCAGTTCTAAAGGTGCACAGGAGGCACACGAAGCCATCAGACCTACCTATATGAACCAGTCTTCCATCGAGGGTACATCGCAGGAGAAACGCCTCTATGACCTGATATGGAAGCGCACGGCAGCCAGTCAGATGGCGGATGCAGAGATAGAGAAGACTACAGTGAATATCTCTATCAACACGGCAAACGACAGTCTTGACAATAGCATATTACCAGACAGCAATCCCATGTTTGTGGCTCAGGGCGAGGTGGTAAGGTTTGACGGTTTCATCAAGGTATATCGCGAAACCCGGGATGAAGAAGAGCAGGACGAAGACAACACCCGTATGCTGCCTGTTATGGCAGAGGGTCAGGAACTGCAGCGCAGGGAGATTACTGCCACAGAGCGATTCACCCAGGGACCGGCACGCTATACTGAAGCTTCTCTGGTACATAAACTGGAGGAATTGGGTATCGGACGCCCCTCTACCTATGCTCCTACCATCAGCACCATACAGCAGCGAGAATACGTGAACAAGGGTGACAAGAAGGGCGAGGAGCGCTCTTATACCGTGGATGTGCTCAAAGGGAAGGTCATTACACAGAAAACCCGTGTGGAAATGGCTGGAAGCGAAAAGGGCAAACTGCTGCCTACCGATATTGGCATCGTGGTAAACGATTTCCTGATGCAGTATTTCCCCACTATCATGGACTATAATTTTACCGCCAAGGTAGAACAGAAGTTTGACGAGATTGCCGAAGGCGATGAGCAGTGGACCACCATCATGAAAGACTTTTACGAGGAGTTTGAGCCTACGGTGGAGAAAACCATGAATGTACGCTCAGAGCGGAAGGCCGGCGAAAGAGTGCTGGGCACCGAGCCGGGTACCGGACGACAGGTGTCGGTAAAGATCGGGCGCTTCGGTCCTGTGGTACAGATTGGTGTGGCTGACGAGACCAACAAGCCCCGGTTTGCACAACTGCCTGCCGACAAGAGCATGGAGACCATCACCTTAGAAGAGGCTCTCGAACTGTTCCGCCTGCCGCGCGAGCTGGGCGACTTCGAGGGCAGTGCTGTGGTGATAGGCGCTGGACGTTTCGGTCCCTATGTGCTGCACAACAAGAAGTTCGTATCGCTGCCCAAGGGTGAAGACCCCCTGACGGTGACACTGCAGACGGCCATCCAGCTGATAGAGAAAAAGCGTCAAGAGGATGCGGAAAGGCACATCAAACTGTTCCCCAATGACGACAAGATGGAACTGCTCAAGGGAAAATACGGTCCCTATATCGCATACGATGGCAAGAACTACCGCATTCCCAAAACCATGCACGTACATGCTGCAGAGATGACCTACGAGGAGTGTATGGAAATAGTAAACGGCACCAAGAAATAATTATCCGACACATGCAACGCATATTCCTGATAGGCTATATGGGTGCGGGCAAGACCACCGTGGGCAAGGCGCTGTCAAAGGCGCTGGGCCTCACCTTCTACGACCTTGACTGGTACATAGAGGGGCGCAGGCACCGTACCATAGCACAACTCTTTGAACAAGAGGGGGAGGAAGGATTCAGAAAAATAGAACAGAACATGCTGCATGAGGCAGCGGAGTTCGAGGATATCCTGCTGAGTTGCGGCGGAGGCACCCCCTGTTTCTTCGACAATATCGACTATATGAACCGTCAGGGCAACGTGGTTTACCTGAAGGCATCGCCCGAAGTGCTGTGCAAGCATCTGCGCATGGGCCGCACCGAGCGCCCCTTGCTGAAAGGTAAAAACGACGAGGAACTGCGGCAGTTCATAGAAGAACAGTTGAGGCTGCGCGAACCTTATTACAATAAGGCTCGTTTTACCATTGACGTGAGTCTGATGGACACCTACGAGAAAATCAACATCACTGTGGAAAAGATAAAGGCAATTCTTTCAAAGCCTCCACAACCTATTTAATCACTAATCCAGTGACCCGTGTGGTCGCTACATCCCAAGCAAACGTAAGAAATGAAGAAATGGACCATTGACGATTCAAAAGAACTGTACAACATTGGCGGATGGGGCACATCCTATTTCGGAGTGAACGAAGCCGGAAACATGTACGTAACGCCTTGTAAGAACGAAACTCAGATAGACCTCAGGGAGGTGATGGACGAACTGGCGCTGAGAGATGTGACGCCACCCGTACTGCTGAGATTTCCGGATATACTGGACAATAGAATCGAAAAGACAAGCAGCTGTTTCAAGAAAGCGGCACAGGAGTATAACTTCAAGGCTGAAAACTTCATTATCTACCCTATCAAGGTGAATCAGATGCAACCCGTGGTAGAGGAAATCATTTCTCACGGACGCAAATTCAACTTGGGACTGGAAGCGGGCTCCAAGCCTGAACTGCACGCTGTCATTGCCGTGCAATGCCAGAGTGACTCGCTCATCATCTGCAACGGATACAAGGACCAGAGTTATATCGAACTGGCACTGCTGGCACAGAAGATGGGCAAGCGCATCTTCATCGTGGTGGAAAAACCCAACGAACTCGAAATCATCGCACGTGAGGCAAAGAAACTCAACGTGAAACCCAATCTGGGCATACGCATCAAGCTGGCATCCAGCGGCAGCGGAAAATGGGAAGAGAGCGGTGGAGATGCCAGCAAGTTCGGACTCACCAGTTCTGAACTGCTTGATGCCTTGGAGATGCTCGACAAGAAAGGCATGCGCGACTGCCTCCGACTGATACACTTCCATATCGGAAGTCAGATTACCAAGATCAGACGCATACAGGCTGCCTTGCGCGAGGCATCGCAATTCTACATCCAATTGCACAAGCTTGGCTATAATGTAGATTTCGTGGACTGCGGAGGCGGACTGGGAGTGGATTACGACGGCACACGCTCGCCCAGCAGTGAGAGTTCGGTGAACTACTCTATCCAGGAATATGTGAACGACTGTATCTATACTTTCGTAGATGCTGCCGACAAGAACAATCTGCCGCATCCCAACCTGATTACTGAGAGCGGACGCTCACTCACAGCCCATCACTCGGTAATGGTGATAGACGTGCTGGAAACGGCATCGCTGCCCGAGATGGAGGAGGACTATGAGCCCGCTCCTGAGAGCCACCAGTTAGTGAAGGACTTGTACGATATTTGGGACAACCTGAACCCACGTACCATGCTGGAAGACTGGCACGATGCCGAACAGATACGCGAGGAGGCTCTCGACCTGTTCAGCCACGGTATGGTGGACCTGCGTACCAGAGCCGACATAGAGAGCATGTACTGGAGTGTATGCCATGAGATAAACGTGTTGGCAAAACACCTGAAACATACACCTGAGGAATTGATGAATCTGGACAAACTGCTGGCAGACAAGTATTTCTGCAATTTCTCCCTGTTCCAGAGCTTGCCCGACTCATGGGCAATAGACCAGCTCTTCCCCATTGTGCCCATACAGCGGCTCAACGAGCGACCTTCGCGTAGTGCCACATTGCAGGACATCACCTGCGACAGCGACGGTAAGATAGCCAATTTTGTGACCAACCGCAACAACTCGCACATACTGCCCGTGCACTCCTTAAGGCGTAATGAGCCCTACTATCTGGGTATCTTTCTGGTGGGTGCTTACCAAGAGATTCTGGGCGATATGCACAACCTCTTCGGTGATACTACTGCCGTACATATCAGCGTGCAGGACGGGCATTACCATATCGATCAGGTGATTGACGGAGAAACGGTGGCTGAGGTGCTCGACTATGTGCAGTATGACCCCAAGAAACTGGTGCGCCAACTGGAAGTATGGGTGGCAAAGAGTGTGAAGCAGGGCAAGATAACCCTGGAAGAGGGCAAGGAGTTCCTGAGCAACTACCGTTCGGGACTCTATGGTTACACCTATTTGGAATAACATACCATCATGAAAGAGAAACTGACTTTGATCAAGGTAGGGGGTGCCATCGTGGAAGACGAGGTACAACTGAACAGTCTGTTGCACCATTTCACTGCCATTGAAGGGCGCAAGGTGCTGGTGCACGGAGGCGGCAGACGTGCCACGCAGGTGGCGTCGCAATTGGGTATCGAGAGCAAGATGGTGAACGGACGACGTATCACCGATGCCGATATGCTGCAGGTGGTGACCATGGTTTATGGCGGACTGGTGAACAAGAATCTGGTGGCAAGACTGCAGGCGCAAGGTGTGAATGCCTTGGGACTGACAGGTGCCGACATGGATGTGTTGCGCTCACATCGCCGCCCCGTTAAGAACGGTGTGGATTACGGATTTGTGGGGGATGTGGATAAGGCCGATGGTGCCCGTCTGCAGCAACTCATCGAGCAGGGCATCACGCCCATCATGGCACCGCTGACCCACGATGGGGCAGGCAATATATTGAATACCAATGCCGATACCATTGCCGGTGAGACAGCCAAGGCATTGGCACCCTACTATGATGTGACGCTCATCTTCTGTTTTGAGAAGGCCGGTGTACTCGCCGATGCCAACGATGACAGCAGTGTGATACCAGTCATCAACCACGAGGACTTCAAAAGATATGTGGCAGACGGCACCATCAGTGGGGGCATGATACCCAAGATAGAAAATGCCCTGGGAGCCGTAGATGCCGGCGTAGCACAGGTTATCATCACACTCGCCGATGCCATCGATGGCAAGCATGGTACCATTATCCGCAAGTAAGGTCAGGGAGTGCTTTTGCACTCCCTTTACAGTTTCTTATAGATTAAGTCCAGTTTCTTGTACTTACGCTCTTTGTCACAGTACTCCATCAGTCCGATCGGCTTTTCAAGCGGCTTCCCGTCTTGTTTGTAGGTGGTGCCGCTGGGAGCATTGGGCAGTGAGGCGGCCTCTACCAGGTACTCGTCACAGTAGTTGAGGCTCTGATACTCAGGCCACTCGCTGATAATGAGGTCCATGGAGACCGCATCGCACGCCACCTCATCCTGAGACACGATGATGAAGCAGCCTGTGCTGTTTGCTCTGACCGGCATACAGGAAGTTGTGGCGACTGAGACTGTTTCCTTCAGGCTCCTGCGCCTGCACACTGCATGTTGTGAACACCATCATCAACATGAGATATAGAATCGTAGTTTGTCTTTTGATCATAATGACAAATTCTTTCTGCAAACATAGCACGAATTATGGTAACAGTAATACTTTTTCACCTGAAAATAGAACTCACGTTACTATTAGTACAACAAATTCACGTATTCTGCTCCACAGGTCATGCAGAATTCTCAATCAGTCTTCATCGTATCATATTGGATAAAAACTGAAATAAAACCTAAGAATCCACAAATCACGGAATTTCAAATCCACAAATCACGGAATTTTCAACCCACAAATCACGGAATTTTATGGAATTCCTTTGATATTCAAGAGATTGTTTTGTATCTTTGCATCGATATATCGTCAACAAGTATAATATAAATATGACAGACTTTCAATATAAACCTCGCATTGCAGACCTAATTCTTCAGAAAAAACTGAGGTCTTCGGGTGCAGTGTTGGTTGAAGGACCCAAGTGGTGTGGCAAGACCACCACATCTGAGCAACATGCCAATAGTATCAATTATATTTCTGATCCAATGAATCTAAACAGGAACCTGATTCTGGCAGAAATGAACATTAATTCACTGTTGGAAGGTAAGAAACCCAAGTTGCTTGATGAATGGCAGATTATTCCTCAGCTATGGGATGCCGTTAGATTTGCCGTTGACCATAGTAAGGGTATAGGTCAGTTTATTATGACAGGATCAGCAGTTCCTCCTGATGATAATCAGCAGAAGATTCACCATACAGGAACAGGACGCATTACAAGACTGAGAATGCGCCCAATGTCGTTATGGGAGTCTGGAGATAGTAATGGAGAGGTGAGTTTGCAATATATCTTCGACAATCCAGATGGAATGATATTCAGCGAGCCCCAAAAGACTCTTGATGATATTGCATTTCTAATATGCAGAGGTGGCTGGCCTATTGCCACGACCTTAGAGAATGATTATGCTTTGGAAACAGCATTTGACTATTATAAAGCGGTAACAGACATAGATGTGTCACGTGTGGATGGGATTAAGCGTAGCTCTACCCGTACAAAAAGGTTGATGCGTTCACTTGCCAGGCATCAGGGAAGTCAGGTCTCAATTGCAGGAATCAAAGCAGATATGGCTGCTAATGACACCGAATCGCTTGATGTGGATACTGTGTCATCGTATATAGAAGTACTGAAGAAAATCTTCGTGATTGAAGATATGGAAGCATGGAATCCCAACCTGCGTTCAAAGGCAGCCATAAGGACAAGCGATACAAGATATTTCGTTGACCCTTCTATTGCTACTGCTGCGTTAGGAGTAGGGCCGTCTGACTTGATAAATGACCTGAATACGATGGGGCTTCTTTTTGAAACTATGGCAGTAAGAGACTTGAGAATATATGCTGATGCGCTTGATGGAGAAGTATTCCATTATCGCGACAGCAATGGTCTGGAATGTGACGCTGTCATACATCTGAGAAATGGCAAATATGGTCTTGTTGAAATTAAACTTGGAGGTGAAACTCTTATAAAAGAAGGAGCTGCAACACTAAACAAGTTTGCATCATTTATTGACACAGACAAGATGAAAGCACCTTCTTTCAAAATGATTCTTACGGCAGTAGGAAGTTTGGCATATAAAAGAGAAGACGGAATATATGTGGTACCGATATCAAGTCTGAAGGTTTAAGACTCTTTGCGTTAACTTATATACCTGTCGCTTGTTGGCATCTTGAATCTTGACGATAAGTATAGAGCCGTCTGCTGGTTGACAAATACCTTCATTTTGTCCAGGGGAAGGGTAGCAATGGCTGTAGCCACTGTCGAGAACTTGTTCTGTAACTCCCATTTACTGTTTTGTGCCCACACTATGCCATGACACTCCAGATATAGTTGGCATCCGGATCAAGGTTCTGCAACTCATAGGAAGTCTGGGTCAGTCCGTTCACCTCTGTCCATGCGGCATCAGTGCCCTTGCGTCGTGTATTGTATCTTATCGTTTTTCTACATCAAACCACAACTGCCATCAAATCTACATGCTGTTGCTCCACGTTGTATCTTATCGTTTTTCTACATCAAACCACAACCAGGCTCACAACGCATATTTTAACAGGACTGTTGTATCTTATCGTTTTTCTACATCAAACCACAACT
>CALZXH010000032.1 GCA_945830055.1 uncultured Prevotella sp. | reverse complement strand
ATGGAATCAGCCCTAATTTTTATTCAACTCAAAATGTTTAGCGGACAGGAATAAATTAAATTCGGGGAAAACAGTTCGGGGATTGGAAAAATTTTTGTAAATTTGCATCATGTATGATTATCTGATAGTTGGCGCAGGACTGTATGGTTCGATGATGGCATACAAACTGAATAACCAAGGCAAAAGTTGTCTTGTTATCGACAAACGCGGGCATGTGGGAGGCAATGTATATTGCACCCCGGTCTCCCTGCCCGTGGGGGATGGCAGGGGAGAAACGGTCATCAACGTGCATGAATACGGGGCACACATCTTCCATACGTCCAATAAGGAGGTTTGGGATTTCGTGAACTCGATAGTGCCGTTCAACCGATACACCAATTCCCCGCTGGCAAGATACAAGGACCAGTTGTATAACCTGCCGTTCAATATGAACACCTTCGCAAGGATATGGGGCATATCCACTCCTGCAGAGGCGATGAGAATCGTGGAGGAGCAAAGGCGCGAGGCGAAGGAAAGACTTAATGGCAGGGAGCCCGGAAACCTGGAAGAGCAGGCGCTGATGCTGGTGGGCAGGGACATCTATGAAATCCTGATCAAGGGCTATACCGAGAAGCAGTGGGGCAGGAAGTGTGTCGATTTGCCGCCGTTCATCATCCGGCGGTTGCCCGTGAGGTTCGTGTTCGACAACAACTATTTCAACGACCTGTATCAGGGCATCCCCATCGGAGGCTACAACCTGCTGATAGAGGGGCTGCTGAAGGGCTGTGACACGATGACAGGCACAGATTTCTTTGCCCCTGGAGCCGACAAGCCACAGGCGGAGAACTGGAGGCAATATGCCCGCAAACTCGTGTTCACGGGCAAGATAGACGAGTTCTACGCCTACCGGTACGGAAAACTCGACTACCGCAGCCTCAGATTCGAGCATGAACTGCATGATACCGCCAACTATCAAGGCAATGCCGTGGTGAACTATACCTCTGCCGACGTGCCCTATACCAGAACCATAGAGCACAAGCATTTCGAGATGTTCGGCGACCGGGTATATGACATTCCCCAGACCGTGGTTTCCAAGGAATATCCGCAGGAGTGGCATGAAGGACTGGAACCTTACTACCCCGTGAACGATGCCCGCAACACGGAACTCTATGCCCGCTACAAGGCCCTGGCTGACAAGGAAACCGACGTGATTTTTGGTGGAAGACTTGCAGAATACAAGTATTATGACATGGCACCGATAGTGGAAAGGGTGTTGAATATGGAATGATGAGATGACGGCATTATTCCATCGACCTGAATAGGGCAAGATACTGTTCTGCTATGGCATCCCAGTCAAGATAGTGCGGAAGTTCCTCAAGGCAGGTGATGCTGTTGCCGTACAGCCGTTCGATGGCTTTTGCCAGTTCTGCCGCATCCGCAGGAGCCGCCAGATAGCCGTTGACACCCTCTTGGATAATCTCGCTGAATGCGCCCACCCGCGTGGCTACAATGGGTTTTCCGAACACCATCGCCGTTTGCACCAGACCGCTTTGCGAGGCACCTATGTACGGGCAGACGATGCCCTTGCTGTGTCTCATCAGATACACCAGTTCGGCGTTGTCGATAAAGCGGTTGATGACGACAAACCGCCCGTCCTTTCTCATCTCGTCAATAACAGGGTCGTATCCGCCTCCAGCCACCACTATCCTTAGCTCCTTGATGTGTGACAGTCTTTGGGCGGCTTCATACAGATACTTCAAACCCTTGTAAGGCTTGATGAAACCAAGGTAGAGCAGATATCCGCTACCTACGCCATCCACCGTTTTGCCTTCGCCGTATTGGGTGAAGGATTCAAACCTGCCAAAATGGATGAGGCTGATGCGCTCTTCGTTGACGTCAGACAGGCGCAGCAGGTCGGCCTTTGTCTTTTGCGAGTGCACCACAACAGGCGTGTGAAGACGGTTGGCATGGACCACCACGTCAAGAAGACCGGAATCCCGTGTCAAGTCTGCCATCACCTCATGGTAAGATACGCAGCACTTCACTCCGCGCCTTACCAGCCGCTTCAGTATCTCCAGGTCGTAGGGAGTATAGAGAATGACATTCACGTAATCGTAATACCTATGGGTAATCTGACGGGCAACCGTCTGTATATGAACCCTGTTGATGCCATTCTGTACCCTCATTCTGCACCTTCCGACTTTGTTGTTCGGATTGAACAGCGGAATGATTCTTACCGTGACATTCCTGGACATATAATGATAGAGCGTATTGTGGCAGTCTATTCTGTGGGCTATGCGGAGTGCCGACATCTTCCTGCCGTATTCCATTGACTCCATCTGTGAGGCACCATGCCAGCAGAGGTAGTAGCAATCCACCTGGTGACCCTTGTCGGCCAGGTGTTTTGCCAAAGGCAGGGTGGCGCCGGAATATCCGTGTGCGAGGATGGCTATTTTCATGTCAGTTTGAGTAAGTATTTTACAAACAGATAGACGATGCGCTGTATGCGTCCCCTCCGTTTTATCTCGGGCAGCAGCGCCACGACGGGCATTTCGCTTTCGGTATATAGATGCTCGTAGTCCTTGAGGATGCGTGGGGGAAAGAGTTCCGCCATCACCCTCTGGCGCTCCTCGGCATGCAGCTGGCCTTGGGTGCTGCTCATGCCCGTAAGGTCGTAATCAGCCACGATGGTGTCCACCACCTTCACCCGACAGTTGTCGAGCACGATGGCCTGCACATTCACCTTCCAGTCGGCTATCAGCTTCAGACTCTCGTCGTAAGGGCGGCGGTCGAAAACTGACCGGCGGTAAAAGGTGCCCTGGTGACAAAGAATCTCTTTCTTCAGGGTGAGGAAGGTCACTTCGCTGCCTGCCGGTATGCCCCCATAAATTTTGCCCGTAGATGGATTGCGCACGTTTCCGAACAGGATGTCAGCATCTCCCATTTGGCGGTCAATCTCCTCAAGCACATGGGGAGAATAAAAAGAGTCGCCCGAATTCATGAAGTTGACATATTCGCCGTGGGCATGCCTCAGTCCCTTGTTCATGGCGTGATACACCCCGTTGTCGGGCTCCGACAGCCAGAAGTCTATCTTGTCGGCATATTCCTTGATTGTCTCCACGCTCCCGTCGGTAGAACCGCCGTCGATGACGATGTATTCCATATCCCTGAAACGCTGGTTGACCACACTTTCTATCGTGTGGCGCAGTTCCTTGCCGTTGTTGTAGTTGACCGTGATGATCGTGTATTTTGCCATGACATTCAGTTACTTAGTTTGCGTTGCCTGTACCTCATATATACCGGCGAAGGCAGCAGCAGCATGAGGCAGCCCGGAATGCTGAAGCCAACCTGCCTGTGTACGGACAGGGCATAGAGTATATGGCGGCGCATATAGCGCAGCACGCCCCTGGTGCGCCTGTCGCTGTAAAGGGCGGGAAACAGGGCGATGCGCCCGAGCAGTTCGTTGGAGTAGAACAGTCTGCTGAAGACCGCATGTTTCAGATTTCGCGGCGCATACGTCTTCAGTTCCCTTTCCACGATGTCAAACCGCAGCAGACGGTTGTCGATATAGGCGTTGATGTCCTTGTTGAAGTAGTCTTTCGACAGCGACGTGCCCCTCATCGAGTAGATATACAGCGGCAGGTCGATGACGCATGTCCTCTGCGCATGTACGAAACAGCTGATGTTGAAGATGAAATCCTCGTCGGTCTTCAGTCCCTCCACGTTGCGCACGCCGAACCTTCTGAGCATCTCGCGCCGGTATATCTTCGTCCAGCACTGGGTGTAGATGCCCTTTTTCGTCAGAAAATGCTTCACGCCCTCATCATGGTTCAGCACGACCGTCTTGTTCGTGTAGCCGAAGGCGCGTGTAGAGCCGTCCTCGTAGCGCTCCAGATAGTTGCAGCATACGATGTCGGCATCGTTGCTCAGCGCCTCGGCAGTCATGCGCACAAACATGTCGGCTGCCGGTTCGTCGTCGCTGTCAATCATCGCCACGTAGCTGCCCCGCGCCACGTCGAGTCCCCTGTTCTTGGCGGAAGCCGGACCCGCATTGGGCGTGTGCAAGACCGTGACAAACGGGTAGTTGGCGGCATACCTGTCGCAAATCGACGGAGACGCATCGGTAGAGCCGTCATCCACAAGGATAATCTCCATGCTGATGCCGCGGTTGGCAAGTACGCCATCCACGCATCTTTCCAGATAATCCTGTGTGTTATAAACCGGAATGATTACGCTCAACAGTATCGAAGGCTTCTCCATAGACGAGTCAAAGTTATGCAAAACAAACCGTTTTTCCAAACAAATTGCCGAAATAAGTGATTATTTGTATGACAATCAGCCCCATCCGCCGTTTTTTTCGTATATTTGTCACGTGTTTTTTTTACAAGATGTGTGTACAATCTGTAAGGCAGAAGAAAGATGAGACGTAATAGTCTGTATGTATGGCTGCTGGCGATGGTGATGGCAGCAGGACTTACCGCCTGTGACGGCGGTGCCCGGCAGAAGGTGGTGGTGTGCGTGCCCGTATATGGGCAGAGCCTTGCCTTGGGCGAGGAGGCGCAACTGGTGACCGACATCGGGCGGCTGACCGAAAAATGGCAGGGCCGACTTGTCGGCGAAGGGCTGGACGACAGTTTCGGCTATTACGAAGACTATGGCTGGAAGCGCTGGCTGAAACGCCTCGTAAGCTATGGCAACCGCAGGTATGAGAACTCTGCCTACCGCATGGGCGAGACGCTCGCCGCAGCCTTGGGCAGCGACACGATGGTGTGCGTGTTTGCCGGCGGTAGGGGTGGCACGCCCATCTCTCTGCTGGTCAAGGGGAGCGACCCTTACCAAGCCCTCATGGACGATATACGGAAGTCGTATGACGAGGCGCGCAGGCAGGGCATGGAGTTCTTTGTGCCCGCCCTTTGCTGGATGCAGGGCGAGAGCGACATGTTCGACTATACCCGTGTGGACTACAAGGCGCTGCTGAGGCAGTTTGCGGCAGATATAAACAAGGACGTCAAGGCCATCACGGGTCAGCAACGCGATGTGAGGATAGTAGGCTACCAGTCGTGCTGCCTCGCCCGATGCAACAGGTTTGCTCCCGAGAGTTATGACTGTTATGAAATGTCAGTCCCCCAGGCGCAGATGCAGCTCATCAGGGAAGATTCCCTTTTCGTGGCAGGCACCCCCGTCTATTTTCTTGATTTCGTGGACGACAGGCTTCATCTCGACGGCAAGAGTCAGGCAGCGGTAGGGCAGTATCATGCGGCGGCTGTGCTGGATATCGTGCGCTCGGGAACGTCCTGTCGAGGCCTCTATCCCGTGAAGGTGGAGGCGGAGGGAAACACGGCAGTAATAGAGTTTAATGAAAACGGTGGAACACTTGATTTTGATACAGTTACCGTTGTCAAAGTATTGAATTACGGCTTCAGCGTGGTTACTCCCGACAATAGGGACATCGCCCGGAAAGTGAGTCTCTGCGGCAATCGGGTGGTGATAGAATGTGGTGAAGACACGAAAGGCTGCAAGGTAAGGTATGGCGCGAACGGAGAGAAGTACAAGTCGGGCAGACGGTCGGGCGCACGAGGCAATCTCGTCAGAAAGTCTGAGGCACAACTCCCTGCCTGGTGCTATATGTTTGACGAACCGATGATAGTCATTAAAAGCAGAATTACTGATAATTTACAATATGGCTTATTTGGTAGTTTGAAAAATAAGGTGTAAATTTGCAAATTGAACTGAAGTGGGCGTGCGTGGCTTCGCATCGGAACGGACAGGAAAACAACGGCGGACCAGGCACGCAGGCTTAGAATAACAAGAAACTAACGACTATGTGTGGAATAGTAGGCTATATAGGCAACCAGCAGGCATTTCCTATCCTTATCGGAGGATTGCGCCGCCTGGAGTATCGTGGATATGACAGCGCCGGAGTGGCGATGATTGACGAACAGGGCGAACTGAACGTATGGAAAGCCAAGGGAAAGGTAGATGACCTCGTGAACTATTGCAGCGAGAAGAATGTGACGGGTACCGTAGGTATCGCACATACCCGATGGGCGACCCACGGAGAGCCCTCGGCACAGAATGCCCATCCCCACTATTCGCAGTCTAAGAATCTCGCCATCATCCATAACGGCATCATCGAGAACTATGCCGACCTCAAGGCAAAACTGATATCCAAGGGCATTACCTTCCGCTCGGACACAGATACCGAGGTGCTGGTACAGCTGATAGAATACGTGCAGGAGAAGAAGAACTTCGACCTGCTTACCGCCGTACAGGTGGCGCTGCACGAGGTGATCGGAGCCTATGCCATCGCCCTGATAGACAGGCGCGACCCCAACCAGATCATCGCCGCACGCAAGCAGAGTCCGCTGGTGGTGGGCATCGGCGAGGACGAGTTTTTCCTCGGTTCCGACGCTACCCCTATCGTGGAATATACCGACCAAGTGGTGTATCTCGAAGACGGCAACATCGCCGTGATACGCAGGGGAGAACCCCTGAAGGTGGTGAACATACAGAACCGCAAACTCAACCCCGAGATACAGACGGTAGATCTGAACCTGGGACAGCTGGAAAAGGGAGGCTATCCCCACTTCATGCTCAAGGAGATCTTCGAGCAGCCGGAATGCCTGACCAACTGCATGAGGGGCAGGGTGAACGTGGATACCGACAACGTGGTGCTCAGCGCCGTGATAGACTACCGCAGGCAACTGGTCAGCGCCCGCCGCATCGTCATCGTGGCGTGCGGCACCTCATGGCATGCCGCGCTGATAGGCAAGCAGATGATCGAGAGCCTGTGCCGCATCCCCGTGGAGGTGGAATATGCGTCGGAGTTCCGCTACCGCAATCCCGTCATCACGTCTGAGGATGTGGTGGTGGCTATCTCCCAGAGTGGAGAGACCGCCGACACCCTGGCTGCCGTACATCTGGCAAAGCAGAGCGGCGCTTTCATCTACGGCATCTGCAACTCCATCGGCTCCAGCATTCCCCGCGCCACCGACACCGGCTCGTATATCCATGTGGGACCCGAGATTGGCGTGGCTTCCACCAAGGCGTTCACCGGACAGGTAACAGTACTCTCCATGCTGGCGCTGGCGCTGGCTAAGGAGAAGGGCACCATCACCGGTGACGACTATCTGGCCATCGTGAAGGAGCTGCACGAGATACCTGAGAAGATGAAGAAGGTGCTGGAGCAGAATGGCAAGATAGCCGACCTGAGCCGCATCTTTACCTACGCACGCAACTTCCTGTACCTGGGACGTGGCTACAACTACCCCGTGGCGCTGGAGGGAGCCCTGAAACTGAAAGAGATAAGCTATATACATGCAGAGGGATATCCCGCCGCCGAAATGAAGCACGGACCCATCGCGCTCATCGATTCTGACATGCCCGTGGTGGTGATAGCCACCCATAACGCCATGTACGAGAAGGTGCTGAGCAATATACAGGAGGTGAAGGCCCGCAAGGGCAAGGTCATCGCCCTGGTGACCGAGGGCGACGAGACCATCAGCAGGATTGCCGACGAGGTGATAGAGCTGCCCGACACCATCGAGTGCCTGGAGCCGCTGCTCGCCACCATACCGCTGCAGCTGCTGGCATACCATATCGCCGTATGCAAGGGCAAGGATGTGGACCAGCCACGTAATCTGGCAAAATCAGTTACCGTGGAATAAGGTTGCCTAAGAGCATGGGGACCGGTTTCTGTATCGGTTTCTTTGCTTCTTGAATGAACAAGAGACCTGTCATACGGATGCCGGTCCTTGATGTATGGGGCGGCGGCAGAAAATATAAAGCAAACAACACGACATCACAAAATACAAAAAAAGACAAAGGCATGGAGCAATTAAAACATGAATGTGGAATAGCAATGATCCGATTGCTGAAACCATTGGACTACTATCAGCGCAAGTACGGCACATGGATGTACGGACTGAACAAGCTGTACCTGATGATGGAGAAGCAACACAACCGGGGACAGGAGGGAGCCGGAATGGCCTGCGTCAAACTGCATACCACACCCGGAAACGAATACATGTTCCGTGAAAAGGCTGAGGGCTCTAATGCCATTACCGAGATATTTGCCACTGTGCAAAAAGGGTTCAAGGGACTCTCACGCGAAGAGATACATGATGCGGAATATGCCGCCGCCAACCTGCCCTTTGCGGGTGAGCTGTACATGGGACACCTGCGCTATTCCACTACCGGAAAAAGCGGCCTGAAGTATGTGCACCCGTTCTTGAGAAGAAACAACTGGAAGGCGAAGAACCTGTGCCTGTGCGGCAACTTCAACATGACCAACATCGACGAGGTGTTCGACAAGATAACCGAGCAGGGACAGTACCCACGTATCTTCAGCGACAGCTACATCATGCTGGAGTGGATGGGCCACAGACTGGACCGAGAGGTGGAACGCAACTATCAGGATGCCAAGGAACTGGGACTGAAGGGAACGGACATTACCGACTATATAGACAACCACGTGAAGATGGCGAACGTGCTGAAAACCACGATGCCCGACTTCGACGGAGGGTATGTGGTGTGCGGACTCACAGGAAGCGGAGAGATGTTCTCCCTGCGCGACCCCTGGGGCATACGTCCCGCCTTCTACTACCGCAACGACGAGATTGTGGCTGTGGCAAGCGAGCGACCTGTGCTGCAGACCACCTTCGACCTGGAGTGTGACGACATCACCGAACTGATGCCCGGACAGGCTGTCATGGTCAACAAGAACGGAGAGTGCAACATCGAACAGGTGCTGGAACCCCGTGGAGACTCGGCATGCTCGTTCGAGCGCATCTACTTCAGCCGCGGCTCCGACCGTGACATCTATCAGGAGCGCAAACAGCTGGGCGAACAGCTGTTGCCCTCTATCCTCAAGGCGGTGGACGAAGACGTGGAGCATACCGTGTTCTCGTTCATACCCAATACGGCTGAGGTGGCATACTACGGTATGCTGGGGGGCTTCAAGCGATATATCAACGAACAGAAGATCAAGGCGCTGGAGAACATGGACCACATGCCTACCCATGAGGAACTGCAGGAACTGCTGCACCAGTATGTGAGGTCGGAAAAGATTGCCTGGAAAGACATCAAGCTGAGGACTTTCATCACAGAGGGCAACTCGCGCAACGACCTCGCCTCGCATGTGTATGACATTACCTACGAGTCGCTGGAGCAAGGGGTGGACAACCTGGTGGTGATAGACGACAGCATCGTGCGCGGTACCACCCTGCGCGAGAGCATCATCAAGATTCTCGACCGTCTGCATCCCAAAAAGATCGTGATCGTGAGTTCTTCGCCGCAGATACGCTATCCCGACTATTACGGCATCGACATGGCACATCTGGAGGAGTTCATCGCCTTCAGGGCGTGCGTGGAACTGCTGAAGGACCGCAATATGCACCACCTGATCGAAGATACCTATCACCACTGTGTGGAGGAAATGAAAAAGCCTAAGGCAGAGATGGTGTGCTGCGTGAAGGACCTGTACAAGCCGTTCACCGTGGAGGAACTGAACACCAAGATGGTGGAGATGCTGAGGCCTGCCGGAGTGACCACGCCCATAGAACTGGTGTTCCAGAGCATCGAGGGACTGCACAAGGCGATACCCAACCACAAGGGCGACTGGTATTTCACAGGCAACTATCCCACGCCCGGCGGAGTGAAACTGGCCAACCAGGCTTTCATCAACTACGTGGAAAAGGTGTACCAGTATGCGCAGAAGTTCTGACAGGGGACAACACGCGATTGGCTATAAGACAAAATTCAAACAACATACGAAGAGAAGATATAAAAACAATCCGGAATCAGAATCCGGACCACAAAGTCAAAATATGAAGAACGTAACATTACTACTTGAAGATGGAACAAGCTTCCATGGAAAGTCTTTTGGTTATGAACAGCCGGTGGCGGGTGAAGTGGTCTTCAACACCGCTATGATGGGCTATCCGGAGAGTCTTACCGACCCCTCGTATGCCGGACAGTTGATGACACTTACCTATCCCTTGGTGGGCAACTATGGAGTACCCCCGTTTACCGTGGAGAGTGACGGCATCGCCACCTTCATGGAGAGCGACCGCATCCATGCCTCTGCCATCATCGTGGCTGACTACAGCGAACAGTACAACCACTGGAATGCGAAGGAGAGTCTGGCGGAATGGCTGAAGAGAGAGAAGGTGCCCGGCATCACAGGTATAGACACGCGCGAACTGACTAAGGTGTTACGTGAACATGGTGTGATGATGGGAAAGATTCTCTTTGACGACGAGCCCGACAACATACCTACCGCCGATTACGAAGGGGTGAACTTTGTGGATAAGGTGAGTTGCAAGGAGGTCATCAGATACAACGAGGGTGCCGGAAAGAAGGTGATTCTCGTGGACTGCGGCGTGAAGAACAACATCATCCGCTGTCTGGTGAACCGCGGAGTGGAGGTTATCCGCGTGCCCTGGAACTACGACTATACGGGCATGGACTTCGACGGACTGTTCCTGGGCAACGGTCCCGGCGACCCCGACATGTGCGAGGATGCCGTCAACGTGATACGCAAGCAGATGGACCTGTCTAGAAAACCCATCTGTGGCATCTGCATGGGCAACCAGCTGCTCGCCAAGGCGGGTGGAGCCAAGATCTACAAGCTGAAGTACGGCCATCGTTCCCACAACCAGCCGGTACGCGAGGTGGGCACCGACCGCTGCTACGTGACCAGCCAGAACCACGGATATGCTGTGGATGCCTCTACCTTGGGCAAGGACTGGCGTGAACTGTTTGTGAATATGAACGACGGCTCCAACGAGGGCGTCTGCCACAAGGAGAATCCTTGGTTTACCAGTCAGTTCCATCCCGAGGCATGTAGCGGACCGGTAGATACTGAATTCATGTTTGACCGCTTTGTTGAAAAATTGAAATAAAGAAAGATGAAAGACGAAAATATAAAGAAAGTATTGCTGTTGGGTTCCGGCGCCTTGAAGATAGGTGAGGCCGGCGAGTTTGACTATTCCGGTTCGCAGGCGTTGAAAGCCTTGCGCGAGGAGGGGGTGACCACCATCCTGATCAATCCCAACATCGCCACCGTGCAGACATCCGAGGGAGTGGCAGACCAGATTTACTTCCTGCCTGTACAGCCCTATTTCGTGGAGAGGGTGATCGAGAAGGAGCGCCCCGACGGCATCCTGCTGGCGTTTGGCGGACAGACGGCACTCAACTGCGGTGTGGAACTGTATAAGAGCGGCGTGCTGGAGAAGTACAACGTGAGGGTGCTGGGTACGCCGGTACAGGCCATCATGGATACCGAGGACCGTGAACTCTTTGTGGAGAAGCTCAACGAGATCGACGTGAAGACCATCAAGAGCGAGGCTTGCGAAACCATCGAACAGGCACGCAAGGCTGCCGCTCAGTTGGGCTATCCCGTCATCCTGAGGGCGGCTTATGCCTTGGGAGGTCTGGGCAGCGGATTCTGCGACAACGAGGAGGAGCTGGACAAGCTGGCTGAGAAGGCGTTCTCTTTCTCTCCGCAGGTGCTGGTGGAGAAGAGTCTGAAGGGCTGGAAGGAGATAGAGTACGAGGTGGTGCGCGACCGCTACGACAACTGTATCACCGTGTGTAACATGGAGAACTTCGACCCGCTGGGCATCCATACCGGCGAGAGTATCGTGATAGCTCCCTCGCAGACGCTGACCAACAGCGAGTATCATAAGTTGCGTGCGCTGAGTATCAAGATTATCCGTCATATAGGTATCGTGGGCGAGTGTAACGTGCAGTATGCCTTCGACCCCGTAAGCGAGGACTACAGAGTGATTGAGGTGAATGCCCGTCTGAGCCGTTCTTCTGCCTTGGCATCCAAAGCCACGGGTTATCCCTTGGCGTTCGTGGCTGCCAAGTTGGGTATGGGTTACGGTCTCTTCGAACTGAAGAACTCTGTGACCAAGACTACCAGTGCCTTCTTCGAACCGGCACTCGACTACGTGGTGTGCAAGATACCCCGTTGGGACCTGAGCAAGTTCAGGGGAGTAGATAAGGAGCTGGGCTCGTCCATGAAGTCTGTGGGCGAGGTGATGGCGATAGGACGCAACTTCGAGGAGGCTATCCAGAAGGGTCTGCGCATGATAGGACAGGGTATGCACGGGTTTGTGGAGAACAAGGAACTGCAGATTCCCGATATCGACGCCGCCCTGAGAGAACCTACCGACAAGCGTGTGTTCATCATCTCCAAGGCGATGCACAAGGGATATACCATCGACCAGATACACGAACTGACCAAGATAGACAAGTGGTTCCTGTACAAGCTCAAGCATATCATCGACATCGACGAGCAGCTCAAGGCGCTGAAGAGCATCAACAACCTGAGCAAGGAACAGTTGCGCGAGGCGAAGGTATATGGTTTTACCGATTTCCAGATTGCCCGTGCCGTAGGATTGGAGACCGAACTGAAGAGCATGGCAAAAGCAGGACTGGTGGTGCGCCAGCTACGCAAGAGTTACGGCATCCTGCCCGTGGTGAAGCAGATAGACACGCTGGCTGCCGAATATCCCGCACAGACCAACTACCTGTATCTTACCTACGCAGGGGTGGGGCATGACATCCCGTTTGTCAACGACAAGCGTTCCATCATCGTACTGGGTTCGGGTGCCTACCGCATCGGTTCTTCCGTGGAGTTTGACTGGTGTGGCGTGCAGGCGCTGAACACGATACGCAAGGAGGGCTACCGCTCTGTGATGATCAACTACAACCCCGAAACGGTTTCTACCGACTACGATATGTGTGACCGCCTGTATTTCGACGAACTCACCTTCGAGCGTGTGATGGATATCATCGACCTGGAGGCTCCGCAGGGAGTGATTGTATCTACGGGCGGACAGATACCCAACAACCTGGCTGTGCGCCTGGACGAGCAGCATGTGCCCATCCTGGGAACTACCGCCAAGGACATCGACAACGCGGAAGACAGGGCGAAGTTCTCGTCCATGCTGAGCCGCAACGGCATCGACCAGCCGGCTTGGAGCGCGCTTACCTCGATGGAAGACATCAACAAGTTCATCGATCAGGTGGGCTTCCCCGTACTGGTTCGTCCGTCGTATGTGCTTTCGGGTGCTGCCATGAATGTGTGCAGCAACCAGGAGGAGCTGGAGAAGTTCCTGAAACTGGCTGCCAACGTGAGCGAAGACCATCCCGTGGTGGTGAGCCAGTTCATAGAGCACGCCAAGGAGGTGGAGATGGATGCCGTGGCACGCAACGGCGAGATTGTGGCATACGCCATCAGCGAGCATATCGAGTTTGCAGGTGTGCACTCAGGTGATGCCACCATACAGTTCCCCCCGCAGAAGCTGTATTGCGAGACCATCCGCCGCATCAAGCGCGTGAGCAAGCGTATCGCCGAGGAGTTGCATATCAGCGGTCCGTTCAACATCCAGTTCCTTGCCAAGGACAACGATATCAAGGTGATTGAGTGTAACCTGCGTGCTTCTCGCTCATTCCCGTTTGTGAGCAAGGTGCTGAAGATAAACCTGATAGAACTCGCCACCAAGGTGATGCTCGGATTGCCCGTAGAGAAGCCCCATAAGAGTCTGTTTGACTTGGATTATGTGGGTATCAAGGCAAGTCAGTTCTCGTTCAACCGCCTGCAGAAGGCCGACCCCGTGCTGGGTGTGGATATGGCATCTACCGGCGAGGTGGGCTGCTTGGGTGACGATACCGCTTGCGCCCTGCTCAAGAGTATGCTTTCGGTGGGCTATCGCATTCCCGAAAAGAACATCCTGCTCTCTACGGGAAGCGCCAAGCAGAAGACTGCCATGCTGGATGCCGCCAAGACGCTGCTGGCAAAAGGCTATAAGCTTTATGCCACAGGAGGCACCTCCAAGTTCCTTACCGAGAACAATATCGAGAATACCTTGGTATATTGGCCCTCTGAGGAAGGACAGCCGCAGGCACTCGACATGTTGCACAACCATGAGATAGACATGGTGGTGAACATCCCCAAGAACCTGTCGGCAGGAGAGTTGAGCAACGGCTATAAGATACGTCGTGCAGCCATCGACCTCAACGTGCCCCTGCTCACCAACGCCCGCTTGGCATCTGCCTTTATCCAGGCATTCTGCAATATGTCGCTCGACGACATCACGGTCAAGAGTTGGGACGAATACAAATGATGGATAGGCACGTTCTGTGCAGGAAATGCCTGTGACATGATGAAGATAACAGTAAAAGACAATGTGTTGCGTGAGGCTGCAAACACGGGGATGGACGAGTTCCTCTCCGTGTTTGTACACGCTATAAAGGATGCCATAGGCGGAGAACTCAACGCCGGGAATATGGCGATGCTCAACGCCGACCAGATCACCCTGCTGGCATACGACATGCTTCATGAGGAGGTGATGGATGGCGGCTTCGTGCAGCTGATACACAACGGCTACGGACCGTTCATCTTTCTCAATCCTTTTGCCAAGGCGTTGAAACAGTGGGGCTTGCGCGAACTGTCAAAGTTGGTGTATGATGCCCATACCCTTTATAACAAGTATGGCAAGGAGATAGAACAGGAATGTACCGATGAGGAGTTTATGGCGCTCTTCGAGCAATATGCCGAGTTTGACGATATGGACGACTCCTTTGTGGAGAATGAAGAGATGTTTACCTCCCAGGTGGCGCACTACGTCGATGAGCATATCGAACGGTTTGTGACCATAGAATAGAATTGGATTTTTTCGGTGGCGGATAAAGGGAAGCCACTTTAATGTACATGAACAAGGAACAAGAGTTGATAAGAAAGAAGAGTCCGGTGAATATCAGGAACAAGAAAGCCTCTTTCGAGTATTTCTTCATCGAGACCTATACTGCCGGCATCGTGCTCACAGGCACCGAGATAAAGTCTATCAGACAGGGAAAGGCGAGTCTGGTGGATTCTTTCTGCTATATCAACAACGGAGAAATATGGGTCAAGGGGATGAATATTACCCCTTATTTTTATGGCTCGTACAATAACCACGAGGCAAAACGCGACAGGAAACTGCTGCTCAACAGAAAAGAGATAAGCAAGTTGCAGAGTGCCACCAAGCAGACGGGCTATACCATCGTGCCGCTGCTGGTATTTATCGACGGCCACGGCAGGGCGAAGATGGATATTGCCTTGTGCAAGGGTAAGAAGGAATTTGACAAGCGGCAGACTCTCAAGGAAAAGGAGGACCGCAGGGAGATGGACAGAGCCAAGAAAATATCACCTTATGGATAAAGCATATCTTGAAAGCATTCTACAACAGAGGATATTGATTCTTGATGGTGCGATGGGCACCACGATACAGCAATACGGATTAGGAGAGAAGGAGTTTAAGGGAGAAAGGTTTGCAGGGATCGACAGACAACAGAAGGGTAACAACGATATTCTGAATATCACGCAGCCTCAGGTGATTGCGGACATTCACCGCAGGTATCTTGAAGCCGGTGCCGATATCATCACTACCAACACTTTTTGCAGTCAGGTCATTTCGCAGACGGAGTATGGTCTTGCCGATGAAAGCAGGGAGATGGCGCTGCAGGGCGCAAGGATTGCCAGAAAGGTGGCAGACGGATATTCCACTCCCGCCAAGCCCCGATGGGTGGCTGGCTCTGTGGGACCTACCAACAAGACCTGCTCGCTGAGTCCGGATGTGAACAATCCTGCTGCCCGCGACATCAGTTATGACGACCTCTACAAGGCTTATCGCACGCAGATTGACGCGATGGCAGAGGGGGGTATCGACCTGTTGCTGGTGGAGACCATCTTCGATACGCTGAATGCCAAGGCGGCTGTGGCGGCTGCCGTGGACGTGATGGAAGAAAGGAAGGTGGAGCTGCCACTTATCCTTTCCATAACCGTAAGTGATGCCAACGGCCGTATGCTGGGCGGACAGACTATCGAGGCTTTTCTTGCCACCGTCAGCACGCTGCCTGTCTTTGCCGTCAGCATGAACTGTTCGCTGGGTGCCCGACAGATGAAGCCTCTGTTGAGGGCACTCTCGGAAAAGGCTCAGTGCTACGTGGCTGCCTATCCTAATGCGGGCATGCCCAACTGTATGGGCGAATATGACGAGACGGTGGAAGAAATGTCGGCAAACGTGGCTGAGTTTCTGGAAGAGGGATTGGTGAATATCCTTGGCGGTTGCTGCGGCACCACCGATGAGTTTATCCGCAGTTTTGCCCAGATGGCTGCAGGAAAAGAGCCGCGCAAGCTACCTGTAAGGGAAAAGTGTATGCAGCTTGCCGGTCTGGAACCTCTCTACGTCAATTCCACCACGGGTTTTGTCAACGTGGGGGAGAGGTGTAATGTGGCTGGCTCACGCAAGTTCTTAAGACTGATAGGAGAGAAGAAATACGAAGAGGCGCTTGCCATAGCCCGCAAACAGGTGGAGGACGGGGCGCTGGTCATCGACATCAACATGGACGACGGTCTGCTGGATGCGGAGAAAGAGATGACCACTTTCCTGAACCTTATCGCTTCCGAGCCTGATATCGCTGCCGTACCTGTGATGATCGACTCGTCCGACTGGAGGGTCATAGCGGCTGCCTTGAAGTGTGTGCAAGGCAAGTGTATTGTCAATTCCATTTCCCTGAAGGGTGGGGAACAGGCTTTTCTGGAACATGCAGCCTTGATCAAGCGGCATGGAGCCGCAGCCGTGGTGATGTGTTTTGACGAACAGGGACAAGCCACTACCTACGAACGGCGTATCGAGATAGCCGAAAGGGCATACCGCCTGTTGACCGGGCATGTAGGGATGGCACCACAGGACATCATCTTCGACCCGAATATCCTTGCGGTAGCCACGGGTATGGAAGAACATGCCGCCTATGCGCTCGACTTCATCCGCGCTACGGAATGGATCAGAAAGCATCTTACCGGAGCGCACGTCAGCGGCGGAGTGAGCAATCTGTCGTTCTCTTTCCGTGGAAACAACTATATCCGTGAGGCGATGCACGCCGTGTTCCTGTATCATGCCATGCAGAAGGGTATGGACTTCGGCATCGTCAATCCCAATACGAAAGTCACCTTTAGCGATATTCCGCCACAGCAACTGGCGGTCATCGAAGACGTGATATTGAACACCCGGCAGGATGCCGCCGACAGGTTGCTGCAACTGGCTGGTGAGATCAAGGCTGAGGAAGAGCAGAGAAAGGCGGCGACGGCGGCAGGTGGAGCAACGCCTGTACCTGAACCTGCGGCAGAACGCCCCCAAGGGGTGGAAGACCGTATCGTGCAGTCGCTGGTAAAAGGCGTGGGCGACTACCTGCAGCAAGACCTGCAGGAGGCTCTTCATACTTACAGCAGGGCGGTAGATATCATCGAGGGACCGCTGATGAAGGGCATGAACCAGGTGGGCGACCTGTTTGGCAGCGGCAAGATGTTTCTGCCACAGGTGGTGAAATCCGCCCGTACCATGAAGCAGGCGGTGAATATCCTGCAACCCTATATCGAGCAAGAGAATAGCGGCATGCCTGCCAAGGCGGGTAAAATAGTGGTTGCCACGGTCAAGGGCGATGTGCACGATATCGGCAAGAACATCGTTTCGGTGGTGCTGGCTTGCAACAACTACAACGTGATAGACCTGGGCGTGATGGTGCCGGCAGAACGCATCGTGGAGCAGGTACAGGAACAGCAAGCCGACATGGTGGGGCTGAGCGGACTGATTACCCCCAGTCTGGAAGAGATGATACACGTGATAGAGGCGCTCAACAGGTCACAGATTACCGTGCCTGTGATGATAGGCGGTGCCACTACCAGCGAACTGTACGTAGCGCTCAGACTGGCTCCCCTGTATCACGGCGAAGTGGTGTGGGTGAAGGATGCCTCGCAGAATCCTATCGTGGCTTCGCGCCTGCTGGATACTGACAACCGGTCATATCTGGAAGAGCTGCATCAGAGATATGAAAGACTGCGTACCGACTACCGTCGGAAACAGGTTTCCCTGCGTTCGCTTGAAGAGGCGCGCGAAAACAAGCTGAACTTGTTCTGATACAAAAAACGGGGTTGAATATCATTCAACCCCGCATCTGTTGTTTTTAGAAATATCACATTTATGAAGATAAAGAACATTATTTTTGATATGGGAGGAGTCATCTTCACCATGGATCATGCCCAGGCTGTACGCAGATTTGAGGAAATCGGTCTGAAGGATGCTTCCTCTCGCTTGGATGCCTATACGCAAAGCGGCATATTCGGAGCGTTGGAAATAGGGGAGATAAGTGCCGAGGAGTTCCGCAAGCAACTGAGTCTGCTGGCTGGCAGGGAACTGACATACGACCAGTGTGAGTATGCCTGGTTGGGCTATTGTGCCGAATTGCCGCAGCGCAATCTGAAGGCTCTCGAGAGGTTGCGTGCCGAAGGTTACCGCCTCATACTGCTGTCAAACACCAATCCCTTTATGATGGGGTGGGTGATGAGTAGCCGGTTTGACGGCAACGGCCATTCCTTGGCTGACTATATGGACAGCTGCTACACCAGTTACGAGTGTGGCATGATGAAGCCCGATGAGCGTTTCTTCAGGCATGTGTTGATGCAGGAAAAGATTCTTCCTCAGAATACTTTGTTCGTGGACGACGGACCCCGCAACGTGGCGGCAGCCAGTCAGGTGGGCATCCACACGTTCTGTCCGGCAAACGGTGCCGACTGGACGCAGGAGATTTACCGGTATTTATCGCCTGACGCCAACGATGCTTAACACGGTTTTTGCGATGATTCCGATGTCGGACAGCAGACTTTGGCGGTTCATGTAGTCCAGATCCATCTCCAGGCGGCGCAGCATCTTTTCCATCGTGTTGGTGTAGCCGTTGTAGATGGTGGCGTTGGAGGTGATGCCCGGACGTACCTGATACAGTAGTTCGTAGCGCTTGTCGTGTTCCATGATTCGGTCGATGAAGTATTTGCGCTCGGGACGCGGACCTACAAAACTCATGTCTCCTTTCAGTACATTCCACAACTGTGGCAGTTCGTCAAGATGGGTCTTGCGCAGCATTCTCCCTGTCTTGGTGAGCCGGCAGTCATCAACCTCCGCAAGCATAGGCAACCCGTTCTCTTCGGTATTGTTGACCATGCTTCTGAATTTGTAGATCAGAAACGGCTTGCCTTTCAATCCGATACGCTCTTGGCTGTATATCACCGGACTGCCTTCTGTAATCCTGACGATAAGATAGATTACCAGAAACAATGGCGATAGCAGCAGGATGCCGAGTAGCGAAAACAATATGTCGAAACCTCTCTTGTAAATATTTGTCATATTCTGGTAGTATCCTTGTCCAATATACAGAACTTGGAATTGTTGCTTTTGTACTCAGGTACTATTTCTTTCATTTTTTTTACCGTGACAAAGTCGTCGTAGTGTTGGCTCAGTTCGATGAGTTTGTCAATGTCTTTGCTCACGGTGTTGTAGTCCATCTCGCGCACTTTTGCGATACGTATCTTGTCGTGGAAAGAGGATAGTGTGGCTTCAGCTGACATGAGCGTCTCTTCATAGAGCTTTTCTCCGTCGCGAAGACCGGTATATACAATCTCTACGTTCTTGGCTCCGCTCAGTTTTATCATACGTTTTGCCAGATCTGCTATCTTTACGGGCTTGCCCATATCAAATACAAATATCTCGCCGCCTTCTCCTTTTACTCCGGCTTCGAGCACCAGTCGGCAGGCCTCGGGGATGAGCATGAAAAAGCGTACTATTTCCGGGTCTGTCACGGTAACAGGACCACCTCTCTTGATCTGCTCTTTGAACAAAGGGATGACAGAACCGTTGGAGCCCAGCACATTACCGAAGCGTGTGGTGACAAACTGGGTGCTACCTCGAACGATGCCGTCTTTTTCTGCCTTATCCAGGCTCTGCACATAGATTTCGCAGATACGCTTGGAGCATCCCATGATGTTGGTGGGATTGACCGCCTTGTCGGTGGAGATCATCACAAACTTCTTCGTACCGTACTTCACGGCGAGGTCGGCGATAATCTTTGTGCCCATCACGTTATTATATATACTCTCGCTGGGATTGTTCTCCATCATGGGTACATGCTTGTAGGCGGCAGCGTGGAATACAAAGTCGGGGAGGTATGTCTTGAAGATATACTCCATCTTTGACTTGTTGCAGATGCTTGCCACGATGGTTTCAGTCTTGATATCTTTCCATTGGTTTCCCATCATCAGCCTCACGTCATGCTGTGGCGTTTCAGCCTGATCTATCAGCACCAGTTGTTTGGGGGTGAACTTGGCTATCTGTTTCACCATCTCGTTGCCGATGCTACCTGCCGAACCTGTGATGAGAATGGTCTTCCCCCGCAGCTCCTTGGCGATGGCTTCCATGTCGATGGTTATCTGTTTGCGGGGCAACAGCTCTTCCACATCAACTTCGTGCAGCGACATGTTCTGGTCTAAGGGAGATATGCCGTCCCATTCCACCTCGTCAGGCATCATATAGAGTTTGATGCTGTTGTCGGTCAGTTCGTTTACAAACTCTTGGTCGGCGCAGAATTCCACCGTGGCGTGCGGAGATACGATGATTCCCTCAATATCATCGTATTTCATCCGCTTTATCAGAGTGTCATCGACATTGAAGATGGGGAGTCCGGCAAGATACCTCTTACACTCCTTGTCATTAGGGTTGATGAATCCTCTCACGATATATTTGGAAGGATGCAGATTTCTTATGCTTTTGGCAATACTGACGCTAAGGGCCTGGGTGCCGTAGATATACACGCATTTTGCGTTGACGCTGACATCCACTACGTCAAACAGCGTCTTGGCCAGTACTCTGACAGCCCACATCGCCATGGTGCCGAAACAGAAGGCGAAAAGGGTGATACGCAAGCCGGGGAAGATGACGTTTTCCGGTTCCAGAAATATCAGGCGGATGGCTATCACGCAGACTGTACCGATGATATTCGCCAAAGCGATATGGTACAAATCGACAAACGAGGAATACCTGATGACATTAGAGTAGGTATGAAGCAGGCGGAAGCCTATCATGTAAAAGAAAAGGCAACCTACAAGGATTCCAAGCTTCTGCCAGAAGTAATCCACCACACCTTCGCCGCCTAAGAAGCAGTAATAGCCGAACAGGTAGAAAAACAGCAGTATCATGCAATCGGTGGCCAGAATACACCAGTAGGGGAGTGCATTGCGGCTGAAATACCAACTGACGAGTTTCTGAAATATACGCATTATATAACGGTGGTTCTATAATATTTTAAATAGTGTTTGGAAGATGATGGCGATATCGCCTGCGAAGGAGTGATACTTCACATATTCCAGATTGATGCTCAGCTTGTCTGGCATGATAGTCTGGATATAGTATGCTTCGGGGTCCTCGGCTTTGCCAAGCAGCTCGTTCTCATTACTGTATTTGATGGAGGCCATATCGGTGATTCCCGGACGCACGTCCAGCACTTTCCTTTGAGCATCTGTGTACAGGTCAACATATTTTGGCACCTCAGGTCGTGGCCCTACAAATGACATGTCGCCCAAGAAGACATTGATGAGTTGGGGCAGTTCGTCCAGTTTGTATTTCCGGATGAATAGTCCGGAACGGGTAATTCTTGAGTCCCTTTCGCCAATGGTTATCTGGCTGCCTTGGTCGCTGCCGAGACGCATGGAGCGGAATTTGAATATCCTGAACTGCTTGCCATGCAGTCCCACCCGTACCTGGCGGTAGAATACTCCCCCCTTGGAGTCTGCTTTGATCCAAACAGCCATCACCAAAAACACCGGTAAAAGGGTCAACAGCCCGAAACAGCTGAACAATATGTCAAAGGCTCTTTTAAGGCAGTCTCTATACATTGGAAAGGATATCGATAAAGTTTTCTGTGATGTACTGCACATCGTCGTTGGTAAGGCGGGTATGCAACGGCAGGGTTATCTCATTGGCATACAGGTTGTAGGCGTTGGGATAATCCTTGATGTCGAAACCCAGATTCCTGTAGGCTGTAAGCATGGGTAAGGGCTTGTAATGCACGTTGCAGGCGATTCCACGCTCGGCCATCCGTGTGATGACACGATTGCGGAAATCAGAATCGCGTCCTAATAGCCTCACGATATACAGGTGACCGCTCGAGGCGGCAGTATCGGTATAGTGGGGCAGCGTCTGTATCTTGAGTTTCTCGAAAGCCTTGTTATACATGAGGATGATTTCCCGCCTTCTTTGTAGCATGGATGCATACCGCTCATATTGTTCCAAACCGATGGCTGCCATGATATCAGTCATGTTGCATTTGTATAGCGGAGCCACGATGTCATACTCCCATGCCCCCATTTGGGTTTTCGCCAAGGCATCCTTGCTCTGTCCATGCAAGGAAAGCAGCATGAACTGCTTGTACAGGTCTTCGTTGCTGATTCCCTGGATGTTTTTCCAAGTGAGTGCACCACCTTCTGCCGTTGTGAAATTCTTCACGGCATGGAAAGAGAAGGAGGTAAAGTCAGCAATCTCTCCGCACATCTTCCCTTCTCTCATGGCACCGAGTGCATGGGCGGCATCGCTCATGACAATAATTCTGCCAAAGGCCTTCTGGATGTCGTTGGAGGGGCGGAACAGGTGTCGCTTGTTGCTTACTGCCTCAAAAATACGACTGTAGTTGCACACCACACCTCCCAGATCTACAGGCACTATCACTTTAGTCCGTTCGGTGATGGCAGCCTCCATCTGGTCGTAGTCCATTTCAAACCCGTTGGGCATGGTATCGATAATCTTCAGTGTTGCCCCCACGTGAACGGCTACGCTGGCGGTGGCAGTATAGGTATATGCAGTAGTAATCACCTCATCGCCCGGCCCCACTCCTAAAACGCGCAGGATGCTCTCCATGCAAGCGGTGGCAGAATTAAGGCAAACGGCCTTCTCCGTATGGCAAAGCCGGGCAATTTTGGTTTCCAGTTCCTTGGTGCGTGGACCGGTGGTTATCCAACCCGATCGCAGCACTTCAGCAACCCGTTTTATTTCATTTTCTGATATGTCAGGTGGTGAGAATGATATGCTTTTCATGTGGTATGTTTCGAATTCTTTTTACATATAAACGTAACAAAGGTGGATATATTGTGTCGATTAACGGAATTATGGTATCGGTCACTTGGGTTTTCACCGTTGTCAGTTTCGGCAATCCATGAAATGAGGAGTCCCTTGTGGAACGGAATGGCTGAAAGTCTTGCCTTTTGGTATGGTCAAGACATTGAAAATACAGGTAATAATTACAAAAATAATGGATTTTGTCAATATTATTTGCCTGATTGATGAAATTGTTTTTCCTTTGTAGCCGCAAAATGAACGGAAGCGAGATGGACAACAACAACTACAAGGTCATCGAGGAGGCTGTGGCTTTGGTGAACGAAGGCTACAGCGTTACGTTGCCGGTGAAAGGACGCAGCATGCTGCCATTTATTATCGGTGGCAGGGAGAGCGTGATATTGGCACCTCCATCCGGTATGAAGCGTGGCATCATAGTACTGGCACGGGTGGAAAACCGGCGCTATGTGCTTCACCGCATCGAAAGGATTGAGGGCGACAGGGTGACACTCATGGGCGACGGCAATCTTGTGGGTAGGGAATACTGCTCGCTGAATGACGTGAAAGCAATCGCTACGCATGTGGTGGACGCAAGGAACAAACGCCACAATCTCTATGCTCCATGGCGAATTAACGCATCGGAGATATGGTGGGGACTGCTGCCTGTAAGGCGTTATATACTTGCCGTTTATACAAGATTATTTAGTATCAATAGTTCGTTAAAAATTTGAGTTTTGGCTACGCGGCCTTTGGCTGCCAGC
>CALZXH010000031.1 GCA_945830055.1 uncultured Prevotella sp. | reverse complement strand
TCGGTGGAGGGCGGAGTGAAAATGATAGAGGCTGCCGCACGCACCGCCAAGGGACGCATCACCATCTATGCCGGACTGGCCGGCAACTGCATCAGCGAACAGAAGGCTGCCGCCGAGAAGTTTATCGCTGCCGGTGCCGACGTAATTGCCGCCACCCTGCCCTGCTACTATGCGCTGACCCCCGAACAGATGTACGGCTACTACAAGGAGATGGCAGACTTCCTGACCGTGCCCCTGATGCTGTATAACATTACCATCACCACCCACATGAGCATTCCACTCGACATCATCGAGCGGTTGAGCCACCACCCCAACATCGTGGGACTGAAAGACTCTGAAAACAACCTGCCACGACTGGAAGAGGCACTGCAGCTCTTTGCCGACCGCGACGACTTTGCCTATTTCTGCGGATGCGCAGCCAACTCAGCCAAGGCGCTGGAACTGGGTGCCGACGGCATTGTGCCCAGCGTAGGCAACTACCTGCCCAAGAAATACTACGACCTGTTTGTGGCGGGCATCAATGGCGACAAAGCCACTGCCAACGCCCTGCAGCAGGAGACCATCGAGATAGGCAAGATAAACACCACAGGACTGACCTTAGGAGAATCGCTCGCCGGACTCAAGGTCATCATGCAGATGGTAGGTCTCTGCGACCCCTATATGTTGCCGCCACTGACCACCCTGAGCGATGATGTGGTGAAAAGAATACAGGACGAAGCCAAGAATATACTATAAGGGAGAGAAAAATAAGAATCCCTGCACCCCCTTATACTACTGACCTTTGATTAACCTGTTCAGGTGGTGACAGTACACTGCCGCCACCTGACTAATACTTTCAGAAAACATGATACACGCCTCATTACACTGGATAGACTACGCCATTGTCATCATATCCGTACTCCTTGCCGTATTTGTGGGAATATGGTTCTCCAAAAAACAGAAATCTACCAATGCCTACTTCGCTGCCAGCGGCAACGTGCCGGCATGGGCAGTGGGTATGTCGATGTTTGCCACCATCATCAGCAGCGTCACCTTCCTCGCCTACCCCGGAGCAGCCTACGGCGGCAACTGGATATTGCTGGTACAGGGACTGATGGTGCCTGTGGTACTGGTGGGACTCATCGGTTTCATCGTGCCGCTCTACCGCAAGGTCATCAAACTGAGTACCTACGAATATTTCGAGCGACGCTTCGGCGCCTTTGCCCGTATCTACAGCTCCATCGCCTTTATCCTGGAGAATTTTTCCAAGATGGGTGCAGTGCTCTACCTCATGGGACTTGCCATGGCGATGTTCATGGGCGGCATGGACATCAACACGATTATCATTGCCATCGGTGTGGTCATCATCCTGCTCACCTATCTGGGTGGCATGGAGGCTATCATCTGGATGGACGTGGCACAGGGCTTCCTGCTGATTATCGGCGGACTGCTCACCGTGGGTATGCTGTTCTACCTGACCGAGGGCGGACCAGCCACCATCTTCCAGGTAGCAGGAGAGTTCGACAAGATTGACTTCGGACCCTACACCATGGACTTGGTGAACACCACCTGTCTGGTGATGGTGCTCAACGGTATCTTCTATGCCGTACAGAAATACGGCACCGACCAGAGCATCGTGCAGCGCTACCTCACCGCCCGCGATGACAAGAACGCCAAGAAGGCATCCTACTTAGGTGTGCTGATGAGCGTGCCTGCATGGGCGCTGTTCATGTTTGTGGGTACCTGTCTGTTCGTGTATTACCACATCAACAGCGGTATGCTGCCCCAAGGCATCAAGGACGACGAGGTGTTCCCCTTCTTCATCGCTACGGAAATGCCGGTGGGCATCACAGGCCTCATCATCGCCGCCCTTGCGGCAGGTGCCATATCGAGTATCGACAGCAGCATCAACTGCATCTCTGCCTGTGTGGTAGAGGACTATTACACACGCCTCCGCCCCCATGCCGGCGACCGCTCCAAACTGTGGGTGGGCAAGATTTCGGTACTCGTGGTGGGTATCGGCAGCATTCTGGTAGCATTGCTCTACGTGTCGTGGGGCGGACAGGGTGTGCTGGGCTCGCTGTTCGGACTCTATGCCATCATCTCGGCAGGCATCGTGGGCATCTTCCTGTTGGGACTGTTCAGCAGGCGTGCCAACTGGCAGGGACTGTACATAGGCATTGCCGCCGCCGTATTGTTTACTGCCTACGCCGTACTTACCTCCAAGCCCTTCGATATGGGCGGCGGAGAGAAACAGCTGCTCATCGACCTGGGAGAGGAGTGGAACTTCAACCAATCTACCTATATGCTGGGCGTTTACAGCCACCTCATCGTGCTTGTAGTGGGCTATCTGGCAAGCCTGCTCTTCCGCACGCCGCTGGCAGACAAGTCGCTCACCATCTACGGCTACCTGGAGGAGCGTAAGGAGGAGAAGAAGAGAGGCGAATAACCCCACTTCAGCATCCCTGAGAAGAAGTATTCTACACATTATTATATAGTAAGCCGACAGCGACAGGCTGCCGGCAAACAAAAACAACACAAAGTCAGCATCAAGATGAAAGAAATCGTATTGTTACAACCGGGCAAGATTGTCTTTGGTACAGGATGTACAGAACAGTTTTGCAAAGACTATCAGCAACTGGGTCTGAAACGACTCTTCATTCTCACCGCCCCCGTGATACGCCCCCTGCTCGCAGAGATGGAGCAGACCCTGCAGTCACAAGGGGTGACTATAGCCTATTATGACGCCATCCGTCAGGAACCTTCGGTGAATGACTTCAAGCACATACTGCAAGAGGCACAGCAATTCGGTGCCGACAGCGTGCTGGGAGTGGGTGGAGGAAGCGTGCTCGACCTCGCCAAACTGGTGGCAACACTCCTGGAGAGCGAACAGCAGATAGAGCAACTCTTCGGCATCGGCTTCGTGGCTGCACGCGGCAAGTGGTTTGCCTGTATGCCCACCACTGCCGGTACCGGCAGCGAGGTATCGCCCAACGCCATCCTGCTCGACGAGACCGACAACCTGAAGAAGGGTGTGGTGAGCCCCTATCTGATGCCTGATGTGGCATACATCGACCCGAAACTGACATGGACCGTTCCTGCCAAGATTACAGCAGAGACGGGAATGGACGCCTTGACCCACTGTATAGAGGCATATACCAACAAGTTTGCCCATCCCGTGGTGGATGTGTATGCCTTGCAGGGCATCCGCCTCATCGCCGCCAATCTGCTGCGTGCCGTGAAGGATGGCAAAGACGTGGAAGCACGCGAGGCACTGGCATTGGGTAGCATGTACGGCGGACTGTGCCTGGGACCGGTGAATACGGCTGCTGTACATGCCCTGTCATACCCCATCGGCGGAGAGTACCATATCTCCCACGGACTGTCCAACGCCATCCTGTTGCCCTCGGTAATGCGCTTCAACATGAGCGCCAACACTGCCAAGTATGCACAGGTGGCACTGGCATGCGGTGCTATACCGGGAGCCAACGACGAGGAGACGGCACTGCACGGAGTGGAACTCATCAGCCAACTGTCCAAGGACTGCGGCATTCCCACCACACTGACAGAACTGGGTATTCCGCAGGATGCCGTGCCACGCATGGCAAAGGCTGCCATGAACGTGCAACGACTGCTGAAAAACAACCCGCGTGAGGTGACCGAGGCGGATGCCCGCGACATATACAACAGTCTGTACTGACCCTTCCTCGGAGAATAGTCCTGATAACAAGAAACCAACAATAAAAACCGCAAGCACTATGAAACCGATATTAGCCATCACCATGGGCGACCCTGCCGGCATAGGTCCGGAGATCATTGTCAAGGCACTCGACCTGCCCGAAACCTACGAGAAGTGCCGACCACTCGTTACAGGCGATGCCGCCGTGATGGAATGGGCGGTACGCCAGATGGGCACCCAGCAAAAAATCAACGTGATACACTCTGTGGGTGAGGCCCTCTTCGAACCTGGCACCATCGACGTATATGACCTGGCATGCGTGGACATGACCGCCTTTGAACCCGGACAGGTGGCTCCTCAATGCGGACATGCTGCCTTTGTATCTATCATCAAGGCCATAGAACTGGCTATGGCAGGAGAGGTGGACGGCACCGTGACAGCACCGCTCAACAAGGAGGCACTGCACAAGGGCGGACACAACTTTGACGGTCATACCGAAATCTATGCCCACTTCACCGGTACCAAGAAATATGCCATGCTGCTGGCAGACAAGTTCATGCGCGTGATCCACGTGTCAACCCACGTATCGCTGCGCGAAGCCTGCGATAGGGTGAAGAAAGACCGCATCATCGAGGTGACCGAACTCATCCACGATGCGTGCAGGCAGTTTGGCTTCGAGCAACCCAAGATAGGCATTGCCGGACTGAATCCCCATGCCAGCGACAACGGACTCTTCGGATGGGAGGAGGAGAAAGAGATTATCCCTGCCGTGAACGCCCTGAAAGAGCGTGGGTTCGATGTGGAGGGACCCGTACCCCCTGATACCCTCTTTGCCAAGGCACGCTGCGGCAAATACGACGGGTGCGTGGCTATGTACCACGACCAAGGACACATTCCCTTCAAGGTGGTGGGCTTCAGTTGGAACAAAGAGACAGGCAAGATGGAGAGCGCACAGGGAGTGAACATCACCCTGGGGCTGCCAATCATCCGTGTTTCTGTAGATCATGGCACCGCCTTTGACGTAGCCGGAAAAGGTGTGGCAAGTCCCGATGCCATGCTGCTGTCTATCGACTATGCCACCCGTATGGCCATCAACCGTAAAAAACATCAACAGGCATGATTGTCATCATTTCCGACGATATTACGGGTGCAGCCGAGATAGCGGGCATAGCCCACGGCTACGGACTGACCACCATACTTACCACGGGCGAGCAATGCCTTAAGACAAGCAACGCAGAAGTAGTGGTTTTTGCTGCCGACACCCGTTCGATGAGCGAGGAGGAGGCGTGCGACACCATGAGGCGCATAGCCACTCCGCTGAAAGAGGTGGAAGAGCTGTACGTGTTCAAGAAGATTGACTCGGTGCTGCGCGGCCATGTGACAGCCGAGATGCAGGCATTGATGGACACGCTGCAGTGTCCACGCGCCCTGCTGGTACCACAGAATCCGTCGAAACAGCGCATCATACGCAACGGGGAATACCTGATAGAGAACATTCCACTGCACCAGACCCCCTTCCGCGATGACCCGGAATATCCTGCCTCCACCTCACAGGTTGAGGAACTGCTGCAACACCGCGCACAGGTGTTGCAGGTAGCAGAGGTGTTGCCGGCAGCGGGTATCTGCGTAGCCAACGCCGAGAGTATAGAGCAGGTGGCAGCACAGACGGCAAAGTGTACAAGTATGGGGGCGACACTGCCTACAGGAATGGGAGGAATACTGATAGGAGGAGCTGCAGATGCCTTCGGAACTTGGCTGAAACAATTGTATCCGGATATAGAAAACAGGGAGAAGCCCTCTGCCCTGCCTCCTGTGACAGAGGTGAACCGTGCACTGATAGTGTGCGGCAGCACCCAAAGCAAGAGCATTGTGCAGTTGCCCTACCTGCGTGCCATCGATGCCACGGAAGTGATGATGCCCGAAGATGTGTTCCACGGCAGTGACGAACAGATGTGGTTCCGCCTGCTACAGGAGGAATACGAGCAATCGCCTGTGATGGTGATGGGCATCGGTGACTATGGAAACTTCGGAGCCGCCTATGCCCTGCGCCTGAAAGAGGTGATGGCACAAGCTGTACATGCTCTGATTATGCAGCATCCGCCACAGTTGCTGCTCATCGAGGGAGGTGCCACCGCCTTTGCCATACTGAGCAAACTGCGCTGGAGCACCTTCAGCGTGGAGGGTCAGTATGCTCCCGGTGTGGTAGGTATCAGACACGGGAACATACATATCATTCTGAAGCCCGGTAGCTATCCCTGGGGAGCCATTTTTGGTCGCTATAAATGAGATAATTATGATATCATTAGAATGTGATTACAACAACGGGGCACACCCCAAGGTGCTGCAACGGCTGGTTGAGACCAATGCAGAGCAGACAGGCTGCTACGGTTTTGACGTGTACTGTGATGAAGCCAAGAGGAAAATTATGGAGGCGTGTAACAACGAAAATGCTGACATCTTCTTTATGTCGGGAGGCACGCAGACCAACGCCACGGTCATTGACTCCATACTGCACTCCTACGAGGGAGTCATCTCGGTAGATACGGGACATATCAACACCCACGAGGCAGGTTCGATTGAGTTTACCGAACACAAGATTATCAATGTGCCTAACAACAACGGCAAACTGACCGCCACCGTACTGGAGACATTCATGGAGAACTTTCTGGCAGACGGCAACAACATGCACGCCGTGTTCCCTGGACTGGTATATATCACCTTTCCTACAGAACTGGGCAGCATCTACACGGCACACGAACTGGACCAACTGTACCGCATGTGCCACAAGTACAAGCTGCCCCTTTATGTAGATGGCGCCCGCCTGGGTTACGGACTCACCGCCACAGGCAGTGACATAGACCTGCCCTACCTGTCGAGCCATTGTGACGTGTTCTATATCGGAGGAACCAAGATAGGCGCCCTATGTGGGGAGGCGGTGGTGTTTACTCATCACAACGCCTACGAGCATTTTTTCAGCATACAGAAACAACATGGGGCGGTATTGGCAAAGGGACGCCTGTTGGGGGTACAGTTTGATGCCCTGTTTACCGATAACCTCTATTTCGACATCGCCCGCCACGGCAACATTATGGCAGAAGAAATGCGCGAGGTATTCCGCAAGGCTAGGTATGACTTCTACAACGACTCGCCCACCAACCAGCAGTTCGTAATTATCGACAACAAGGAGGTAAAACGCATAGAGAAAGAGGTGTCGTTTACCCATTGGGGACCAGCAGATGCCCATCACACCATCTGCCGCTTTGTGACCAGCTGGGCTACCCGGCCGGAGGAAATCAAGGCATTGGAAAAGGTAGTAACCGGGGCATGAACTGTCAAAAAGGAATCTTTTGCCACCGCTACGATTATGCTATCTTGATTTATATCAAAAAAACGAACAGAATGGATTGAAAAAGATAGCAAGGGCATTCTGTGTACGCACACAATTCATACCTTTGCAACGTGTTCGTGAGAATACACGTTATTCATTAGGTTAGTAGTTAATAGATTTAAGGTAAAGATTATGTTATTAGATTTTCAAACAACTGTACTGTTGGTGACAGTGGCAATTGCAACTGTGTTGAGCGTAGTTACGCTTACCCACACTAAGGTACGTTGAAAAGGAGCGCGGAGTGAGTGATTCATACCGCGCTCTTTTTTTCTTCTGTTTGAAAATCTGCCATCCTTCAACCCTTAGCAGACAACAGTTCTGTAAGGATTTTCATTCCCTCTGAAGCCCCTTTCTGTATAAAGGTTATCTCGTCCTGACGGGCGGCACTCACGGGCTTGGGGTCAATGAGGTAGATGGGTGTGCCGGGGCGTACATAGCGTATGAGTCCTGCTGCGGGATAAACATTGAGCGAAGTACCGATGATGACGAAGACATCAGCTTGCATGGCCTGTGCTGCAGCCACCTCTATCATAGGCACCGACTCACCGAAGAATACAATGTAAGGGCGGAGCAGCGAACCGTCGCCAGCTTTTTCTCTTGGAGCCACAGTGTAGTGGTCGGCATCAAGGGTGCGCCAGAAGTGCGGGTTCTCGGTATCTCTCGACGAGCACACCTTCATCAGTTCCCCATGCAGATGGATCACACGGCTTGACCCTGCACGCTCATGCAGATTATCCACATTCTGTGTCACCACCGTCACGTCATAACGCTGTTCCAGCTGTGCCACTAACCGGTGCCCCTCATTGGGTTCGGCATGGATCAGTTCCTTGCGGCGCGCGTTGTAAAACTGATTGACCAGCACTGGGTCTGCCAGCCATCCCTCATGCGAAGCCACCTGTTCCACGGGGTAGTTCTCCCATAGTCCACCGGCATCCCTGAACGTCTTGATGCCACTCTCTGCCGACATTCCGGCACCTGTAAGAATCACAATCTTTTTCATAGTTCACTTATTGACATTGATATCACACATGCTTTTGGGACAGAGCTTGATGCCTTCGCCCCAACAAGTTAAGTTGTATTCCACAAAAATAGTGATTTTTAAGACAACATGGCAAGGGAATACAAAGAAAATGAGTAAATTTGCAGGCATTTTTAATTATAAACAATACAACAAGAATGGACAAAGTGAGTTATGCCTTGGGATTAGGCATCGGCAACCAACTGCGACAGATGGGTGCAGGCGAGCTGAACATCGATGATTTCGCCGCCGCCATCAAAGACGTGATTGCCGGCAATGAACTGAAAGTGAGCAATACCGAAGCACAGAAACTGGTGCAGGACTACTTCAGGAAACAAGAGGAGAAAATCAATGCCGAACGCGCTGTAAAAGGAAAGGCTGCACGCGAAGCAGGAGAGAAATATCTGGCTGAGAATGCCAAGAAAGAGGGCGTGGTGACACTGCCCAGCGGATTGCAATACCAGGTACTGAAAGAGGGTACAGGCAAGCAACCCAAAGCCACCGACAGCGTGACATGCCACTACGAGGGCTTCCTTATCGACGGCACCGTGTTTGACAGTAGCGTGCAGCGTGGAGAGCCTGCCACCTTTGGTCTGCAACAGGTGATTGCCGGCTGGACAGAGGGACTGCAGCTGATGAAAGAGGGTGCCAAGTACCGCCTCTTCATCCCCTATATGCTGGGCTACGGTGAGAGTGGTGCCGGAGCGGCCATCCCTCCATACGCAGCACTGATATTTGATGTGGAACTGATCAAGGTGGTATAAGCCCGGTTGCATCAAAGACAACAGAGATTCAATCATAAAGTCATAATAAAGAAAAGAAAAAATGAAAAAGTTAATTGCAGCAGTAGCCCTGGTGGCTGCTACAGCCGGCATGATTTCATGCGGCGACTCCACTCCCAAGGCCAGCCTGAAGAGCGACATCGACACGCTGAGCTACGCCATCGGACTGGCACAGACCAATGGCTTGAAGGACTATTTGAGAAACATGGGCATCGATACTACCATGATGAACGAGTTTATCAAAGGTCTGAAAGCCGGTGCAAATGCTGGTGACGACAAGAAGAAGCAGGCCTACTTCACAGGTTATCAGATTGGCCAACAGATTTCCAACCAGATGATGAAAGGCATCAACTATGAGTGCTTCGGCGACGACTCTACCCAGAGCATTTCACTGAAGAACTTCATGGCAGGCTTCATCTCCGGAGCCAAGGGCGAGAAGACCGCTTTCTCACAAGACGAGGCAATGACTCTGGCACAGGAGAAGATGAAGGATCTGAAAGCCAAGAGCATGGAGAAGAAATACGGAGCCAACCGTATTGCCGGTGAGAAGTTCCTTGCCGAGAATGCAAAGAAAGAAGGTGTGGTAACACTGCCCAGCGGCGTACAGTACAAGATACTGAAAGAAGGCAAGGGTCCTGTTCCTGCCGACACTTCACTGGTGAAGATTCACTATGTAGGTCGCACCTTGGACAAGGATGGCGAATTTGACAACTCCTACAGCCGCAAAGATCCTGTTCCTATGCGCTGTAACCAGGCTGTGAAAGGCTTTACCGAGGCACTTACCCACATGCCCGAGGGTTCAGTATGGGAGGTGTATATCCCCCAGCACTTGGGATATGCAGAACGTGAGATGGGAAAAATCAAGCCTTTCTCCGTACTTATCTTCAAAATTGAATTGGTACAAGCCAACGCAAAATAACATCACATGAAAAAGATGATTATAATGGCACTCGCTATCACAGCGGGTGCCCTTTTCAATGGTGCAGCAGCACAGAAAAAGGGAAATAAGAAAGGTAAGGCCATTGCCCCCAAGATGACAATCGCCAGCAGCAGCGACTCGCTGAGCTATGCTGCAGGTATGGCCATTACCAATGGACTGGATGCCTATCTGAAACAACAGTTCGGTGTGGACAGCACAGACATGGAACAGTTTATGCGCGGCTTCAAGGAAGCAGTAAACAACAAGACCGACAAGAACTTCAAGGCTTACGCCGCAGGTATCAGCATCGCACAACAGCTGACAGAGCGCATGCTGCCCTCTATGAAAGCCGACTTTACCGACACTCCCGACAGCCTTAACCAGCAGCTCGCCACCGAAGGATTTATGGCTGCACTGATGAAAGACACCACCGTGATGACAAGACCTCAGGCTGAAGAGATATTCAGCGGCAAGCGTGCTGCCAACAAGGCAGCAAAAGAGGAGAAGCTTTACGGAGCCAATCGGAAGGCAGGAGAAGATTTCCTGGCAGAGAATGCCAAGAAAGAGGGTGTGGTGACACTGCCCAGCGGACTGCAATACAAGGTAATGACCAAGGGAACTGGAGAGACACCCAAAGCTACTGACAAAGTGCAGGTACACTACGAGGGCAAACTGGTAGATGGCACCGTATTTGACGCCTCGAAGAAGCATGGTGATAAACCCCTTACCTTTGCAGCCAACCAGGTAATCAAGGGATGGACTGAAGCCCTCTGCCTGATGCCTGTAGGCAGCAAATGGGAGCTTTACATCCCCTACCAATTGGCATACGGTGAAAGGGATATGGGCACCATCAAGCCCTTCAGCGCACTCATCTTTACCGTAGAATTGCTTGGAATAGAAAAATAATTGTCCGTTATTGTTGCATATTACGAGGAAAAGCCGTAAATTTGCTTACTTTTTGACACTAATTGTCTTCATACAGGAGCGTTTGTGTAAAATTGCAATAATAAAAACCACCGTGCCAACTTTAATAGGAAAGGCACCCTATCTTCAAGTAATATGGACAAGATTGACAACCTGGACAAAAAGATTCTAAGTATCCTCTCCAAGAACGCCCGCATCCCGTTCAAGGATGTGGCAGCTGAGTGCGGCGTATCGAGAGCAGCTATCCACCAACGTGTACAACACCTGATTGAGGGCAATGTGATTATGGGAAGCGGCTTTGACGTGAACCCCAAGAGCCTTGGCTACCATACCTGTACCTATGTGGGACTGACTCTGGAACGCGGAAGTATGTATAAAGACGTGGTAGAACGCCTGCAGCACATCCCTGAAGTGGTGGAGTGCCATTTTACCACAGGTCCTTACACCATGCTGATAAAACTGTTTGCACGTGACAACGAGCAACTGATGCATCTGCTCAATGGCTGCCTGCAGGAGATTCCGGGTGTGGTAGCGACAGAAACGCTCATCTCGCTGGAACAAAGCATCAAGAGAGAGATACCCGTACAGGTGGACAAATAAATAAGGTGGATTCTGAAGCATGGACCACTTTGACTGGCAACAACAACTGAAAAGTGGCATCTACAGCCACTACCGTCATGCCAACAGGCGTGCCATCATCGGCATCACAGCCAACTATAGCGAGGGAACCTGCAAAATCCTCGACTATTACTACAAGGCTGTGGTCGCCGCAGGTGGCACGCCTGTACTTGTTCCACCCGTGAAAGACCAGGAGGTGATAGCCTGCACGCTGCAACATATCGACGGTCTGATACTGAGCGGGGGCGCCGACTATAATCCCCTTTACGCCGGAGAACAACCGGAAAAAGGACTGGGAGGCATCAACGAAGAGCGCGACTTGCCTGAACTGTGGATTACCCGTATGGCATATCACCGCCAACTGCCCATACTGGGCATCTGCAGAGGCATACAGACCATGGCAATGGCACTGGACGGCAAGGTGAAACAAGACATCAACGACGGTACGAGCAAGATAAAACACAGTCAGGAGGCGGAAAGAAACGTGCCCACACATACCGTACAGGTAGCAGAAGACAGTATGTTGTACCAACTGTACGGCAGCACCACTCTGGCAGTAAACTCGTTCCACCACCAGGCAGTGACAGAGACTGGCAGCAGGTTCCGCGTTACAGCAACAGCTCCCGATGGCATCATCGAGGCAATGGAAAGCACCGAGATGAAACCGCTGATAGGAGTGCAATGGCATCCGGAATGCATCGAAGACGGTGCACCTCTGTTCAGATGGATAGTGGAACAGGCAGAAGCCTACTACGAGGCCCGCCGGGTACACAGCAATATACTGACTCTGGACACCCACTGCGACACGCCCATGCTCTTTCCCCAGAAAATCGACTTCTCCACACGAGACGAAAGGATACTGGTAGACCTGCACAAGATGGACGAAGGCGGACTGGATGCTACCATCATGGTATGCTATCTGCCCCAGCCCAAACCGGGACAGGCTTTCCGTGAAGTGGCACCATTTGACGTGGATACTCCCACTGCCTACGCCGACCTTATTTTCGACAAAATAGAACAGGTAGTAGCAGAGAACAACAAATCAGTGGGACTGGCACGTAGCGTGGAACAACTGTGCCTATTGAAACAACAAGACAAAAAGGCCATCATGCTGGGCATAGAGAACGGACTGGCACTCAATGGAAATCCGCAGTTGCTACAGCATTTCAAGAACAGGGGAGTAGTATATGTGACACTGTGCCACAACGGTGACAATGACCTTTGCGGCAGTGCCAAAGGCGAAGGTACCCACGGAGGCGTGAGCGACCTGGGCGCACAGGTGATTGCCGAGATGAACCGCCTGGGCATGATAGTGGATTTGAGTCATGCCTCGGAACAGAGTTTCTACGATGCCTTGCAACTGAGCACTACTCCCATTGTGTGCAGCCACAGCAGTGCACGCAGCCTGTGTGACCATCCCCGCAATCTCACCGACGACCAGATGAAAGCACTGGCAGCCAAGGGAGGTGTAGCACAGATAACCCTCTATCCCGGTTTTCTCTGTACTGCCGGCAATGCCACACTGCTTGATGCCCTACAACACCTGGAGCATGCCATCAGCATCATGGGTATAGATCATGTGGGTATAGGCACTGACTTTGACGGAGACGGAGGTGTACCCGGTATCGCCGATGCCTCGGAGGTGCTGAACGTGACCCGACATCTGCTTGCAAAGAGATACAGCGTAGATGACATACAAAAAATATGGGGTGGCAACTTCATGCGTGTGATGCAACAGGTGCAGAATGCCGCGGAATATCAGAAGGGATAACCCAGAAACAGGGGTACGGCAAACTGAGCCCTACCCGAAACCAACAAAGAAACATGATGAATAATACCTTTATTTCACACATACATTTATTATATACAGTGCTGGGCTTGCTGGCGCTCACTGCCTGTGGAAGCAGCAAGAAGAGTAATACTGTTGAGGAGACTACCCAGGTAGGACCTATGTTCAACGCCGACAGTGCCTATATCTTTTGTGCACAGCAGTGTGCCTTCGGTCCCCGCACAATGAACAGCAGTGCCCATGAACAGTGCAAGGAATGGATAGTGCAGAAATTTGAAGGCTACGGCATGAAAGTGATACAGCAGCAAGCCGACCTGACAGGTTATGACGGTACCACGCTCAATGCCACCAATATCATTGCATCCTACAAGCCGGAACGCATGGAGAGGGTGCTGCTCTGCGCCCATTGGGACAGTCGTCCTTGGGCAGACAACGACCCCGACAGCACCAACTGGCGCAAACCTGTAATGGCCGCTAATGACGGTGCCAGCGGTGTTGCTGTACTGCTGGAACTGGCCCGCCTGCTGCAACAGCACGACAGTGTGGCAGTAGGGGTGGATTTCATCTGCTTTGATGCCGAAGACTGGGGTACCCCGCAATGGGAGGAAGACTGGAGTAGCAGCAATACCTGGGCATTGGGTTCTGATTACTGGGCACAGCACCCCCACACTACCGGTTATACGGCACGCTACGGAGTGCTGCTCGACATGGTGGGAGGTATGGGAGCCCGCTTCTATCAGGAGGGTTTTTCGCTGCAATATGCACGCAACATAGTGGATAAGGTGTGGAAAGCCGCCACCCAAGTAGGATATGGTAGCATGTTCCCTATGACTGGCGGAGGCATGGTGACTGATGACCATGTGGCAATCAACGAGAAAGCCAATATACCCACCATAGACATCATACCCCATTATCCCGACTGCGAACAGAGCAGTTTCGGCAATACATGGCACACTGTGACAGACAATATGGACAACATCGACCGCCACACATTACAGGCAGTAGGTCAGACCATGGTACAGGTACTCTATTCTGAAGAGTAACTATTTGAAAGACAGTTTTAAGGAGCAGTTGCAGGAGAGGTTGCTTTATATCTGTCCTGCCTCAACCATCAGTATCACACGCTCGGTAAGGCGGTCATCTCCGTCAGGGTCGTACTCCTTGCGCAGCGAAGCCCCGAAGATGGAGGAGAAAGCCTGCCAAAAGGCAGCACGCATAGGACCAAGAAAGGCTTTGAGCAGGTCGTAGGTGGAAGAGTCACATTCCCTGTAGATAAGTTTGATAAGCAGTTTTCCCTGTGAATAGGTGAGTTTCTTCATGCGCGGCTTATAGTCCTGAAATATTGTTTTCTCCACCTTTTTGATATGCGCATCCTTTGATTTCTTGTCGGGCAGTGTTTCCAGGTATTCATAGGTCTCCATCATCAGCATCCGGGCCTCCTTGGCAAGGGGCAACACTTTCTTCACGTTATGTACCAATCGGGTATAGCGCATCGCCTGCTTCTTGTTGTCAAAAGTGAGCGGCGGATAAACATACACGTTATTCATCTCCATGTAGAGGATACTGTCACCACGGTCGAATACCTTGCCCACTTTGACAGTTGGAACCACATCGGTTTCCTCAGTGGTCAGTTGGGCATTGGCAATACCCACTGCTATACAAGCGAGGACAAATAACAGACAGCGCTTCATGGGGTAAGAAAATAGATTGGAGAAGAACAACTACGCCTGCTTAGAACTAAACACCAAAGCATACATCTTGATTTGCTTGAGCATGGCAAGCAATCCATTGCTACGCGTAGGACTGAGATGATCCTTGAGTCCTATCTGCTCGATGAAATAGAGGTCGGCATCGAGTATCTCCTTGGGAGAATGTCCCGAGAGCACGCGCACCAGCAGTGCAACAATGCCTTTGACAATCAGCGCATCGCTTTCTGCCCGCAACATCATTTTGCCGTCGGTGAAGTCAGCTTGTAACCACACCCTGCTCTGGCAACCGTCTATGAGGTTGCTCTCCGTCTTGTATTTCTCGTCCAAAGGTTCCAGTTCGTTGCCCAGATCGATAAGCAACTGATACTTGTCCATCCAGTCGGTGAAAGAAGAGAACTCCTCTATCACTTCATCCTGTATCTCATTGATTGTCATATTCTTCTACTTTTTCCAGTTTAAACAGTTTGTCACTTGGTCTAATCTTTCCCGGCACAGCAAACGATACGTGAGTGCCTTTAGGGGCCATGCTCACAGGTTCCAATTCCAGCCGTATCTCGGTTGCATCCACATACATCACTCCTGTGGTAGGACCCGTTATAAGCAATCTGTCACCCACATGTAGCTCGGCAGCATCCACTGTAAACTCCGCCACACCCAGTTTGGAAAAGTACTTCACGCCCTTGCCTACATACACCTTACGTTCTGTGGCATTAGAGCCGTAGTGCTTGTTCCATTCGCCCAAGGTCTGCCCCAAATAGTAGCCATCCCAGAAGCCGCGGTTGAAAACCTTTGCCAGCTGCTCATCCCACCGGTCTTTCTTTTCCTCCGTAAAGGTGCCGTCAATGACAGCCTGCACTGCCTCCTTGTAGCATTTCACCACAGTATAAACATACTCGGGGCCGCGCGCCCTGCCTTCTATCTTCAGCACCCTCACACCAGCCTTCATCAGTTTGTCCATGAAACGGATGGTCTTCAGGTCCTTGGGACTCATGATATATTTATTGTCAATGGCAAGCTGTTCGCCAGTCTCGTTATCGGTCACAGTATATGAGCGCCGGCACACCTGCACGCATCCGCCACGGTTGGCACTACGGTTGGCATTATGCAAGCTCATGTAACACTTGCCGCTGATTGCCATGCACAAAGCCCCGTGGCAAAACATCTCGATACGGATGCGCCTGCCCGAAGGTCCACAGATATCTTGTTGCTCTATCTGCCTGAAAATCTCTTCCACCTGACGGATGTTCAGTTCGCGTGCCAGAACCACCACATCGGCAAACTGTGCATAAAACTTCAACGCCTCGACGTTAGAGATATTGAGTTGGGTACTCAAATGCACCTCCTGTCCTATACGGTTACAATAGGTCATCACTGCCACATCACTGGCTATCACCGCTGATATACCTGCATCCTTGGCAGCATCCACGATGGTATGCATAGTGTCGATATCTTCCCCATAGATAATGGTGTTTACGGTGAGATAACTCTTGATACCGTGCTTGTTGCAGATAGCAGCTATCTCCCTTAAATCGTCAATGGTAAAAGCATTGGCAGAGTGCGCCCTCATATTGAGTTGCCCGATGCCGAAATACACCGAGTCAGCACCTGCCTGTATAGCTGCCGTGAGAGAGTCTCGGCTACCCACGGGTGCCATAATTTCAAAATCGGCGGTAGTACAGGCTGTGGAGAGTGTTGATTGTTCCATTTGATACAGTGTTTCTGCAGCCTTTGCTGCAGGGCGCAAAATTACTAAAAATCGCAGTAATAGACAATAGAATTCAGTTTTATTTAGTAATTTTGCACAGCCTTCAGCAAGTATCAACAAACAAGAAACATAGCACAATGAAAGTACTTTTGGTAAACGGCAGTCCGCATCCGCACGGATGTACCCACACTGCCCTGCAGGAAGTGGCAGAACAATTGCATCAACAAGGAATAGAGACCGAAGAGATATGGTGTGGCAACAAGCCTGTGATGGGTTGCATCGGCTGTGGCAAATGCGTGGCCACCAGACGATGCTGGTACACCAATGATACCGTCAACGAGTTTCTGGCAAAGGCTGAGGAGGCCGATGGCTTCGTGTTTGGCACTCCTATCCACTTTGCCGGCACTTCGGGAGCCATCAAGCCTTTTATGGACAGAGCTTTCTGCTCCAAGATGGGTATGTATGCCAACAAGCCCGCAGCAGGCATCGTGAGTTGCCGAAGGGGCGGAGCACAGGGAGGTTTTGAAGATCTGAACCGCTATTTTACCATCGCCAACATGCCTGTCGTATCTTCAAACTACTGGAATGAGGTGCACGGCAACAATCCAGAGGAGGTAAAGCAAGATCTTGAAGGTATGCAGACCATGCGCCAGTTGGGACGCAACATGGCATGGCTGCTGCACTGCATAGAGGCAGGGAAGAAGGCCGGCATAGCACTACCCGAACAGGAGGCCAAGATTAAGACCAACTTCATCAGATAGCCATGACAGCACAAGAAATCACCCAGCGCACCGCCAAGGCGGAACAATACTTCATGCAAGGATACAACTGCGCACAAGCAGTAGTGGCAGCATACGCCGACCGCTACGGACTGACTGAAACACAGGCTCTGCAGATGAGCGCGGGTTTTGGAGGAGGAATAGGCAGAATGAGACTCACCTGCGGGGCTGCCTGTGGGATGGTATTGCTGGAAGGACTGCAAAGCGGCTCCACAGGCATCAACGACCGCGAGGGAAAGTCTGCCAACTATCACCATGTGCAACAGTTGCTCGACGCCTTCAAACAACAGTTTGGCACTATCACCTGTGCAGAACTGCTGAAATTGAAGAAAGACACTCCCTTGAGTTATGAGGCAAGCGAGCGCACTGCAGAATACTACAGGCAGCGCCCCTGCGTGAACCAGGTGGTAGCAGCTGCACGCATCTTTGGCGAACGACTGGCACAAGCAGAAATTGCCACACACACAGAACAGGCAGACTAAACATCATTATTCACACAACAACAGAATAATCAACAAACGATGAACATCAAAGAACAGTTGCCCGAAAACGCATTCAGAGAACTGAAAGAGGGCGAGAAATATGAACCCATGATGGATGCCAAGGGCAACTATCCTGAGGTGAACACATGGTCGGTGACCTGGGGCATTATCATGGCCATGCTCTTTTCTGCCGCAGCCGCATACTTAGGACTGAAGGTGGGACAAGTATTTGAGGCAGCCATCCCCATCGCCATCATCGCAGTGGGGGTATCAACTGCCGCCAAGCGCCACCACGCACTGGGCGAAAATGTTATCATACAGAGTATCGGAGCCTGTTCAGGTGCCGTAGTGGCAGGTGCTATCTTCACGCTGCCGGCTATCTATATCTTACAGGCAAAATACCCGGAAATCACCGTTTCTTTTGTCAAGATATTCATGGCATCACTGCTGGGAGGCATCATCGGCATCTTGTTCACCATCCCCTTCCGCAAGTATTTTGTGAGCGATATGCACGGCAAATATCCCTTCCCTGAAGCGACAGCCACCACACAGGTACTGGTGAGCGGTGCCAAGGGGGCATCACAGGCCAAACCATTGCTGGTAGCAGGACTGGTGGGCGGACTGTATGACTTCTGTGTGGCCACCTTCGGTCTGTGGAACGAGAACTTCACCACGCGCGTGGTGACATGGGGCAGTATGCTTGCCGACAAAGCCAAACTGGTATTCAAGGTGAATACAGGTGCCGCTGTACTTGGTTTAGGATATATCGTAGGACTGAAATACGCACTGATTATCTGCTTTGGTTCGCTGGCTGTGTGGTGGCTTGTTGTGCCTGGCATGGCACTGCTTTTCCCTCACGATGTGCTTAACCAGTGGAATCCCGCCATCACCACTGCAGTAGGCGACATGAGTCCTGAAGAGATTTTCACCAACTATGGCAAGAGCATCGGTATCGGAGCCATAGCCATGGCTGGCATCATCGGCATCATCAAGTCGTGGGGCATCATCGTGGACAGCATCAAGCGACTGGCTCCCAAGAAGAACGAATCCCACGAAGCAGGCAGCAAGACACAAAATGCCACTGCCACCCTACGAACCCACAGTGACCTGCCTTTCCGCTTCATCATCATTGCATCGGTCATCACACTGCTTTTAGTGTTTGCCTTCTTCTGGATGGGCGTGATGGATGGCAACCTGCTTTTTGCACTGGTGGCACTGGTGCTCACTGCCGTCATTGCCTTCCTTTTTACCACCGTGGCAGCCAATGCCATCGCCATTGTGGGCTCCAACCCAGTGAGCGGTATGACACTGATGACCTTGATACTGGCATCGGTGGTGCTGGTGGGCGTAGGACTGAGCGGCACTTCAGGCATGGTGGCGGCTTTGGTAATGGGCGGTGTGGTGTGCACCTCGCTGTCAATGGCAGGCGCCTTCATCACTGACCTGAAGATAGGCTATTGGGTAGGTAGCACGCCCAGAAAACAGGAATCATGGAAATTTCTCGGTACACTGATATCAGCTGCTACGGTAGGCGGCGTGATGATGCTGCTTAACGAGACCTACGGTTTTGCTACCGGACAACTGGCCGCTCCACAGGCCAATGCTATGGCAGCAGTGATAGAACCATTGATGAACGGCATCGGAGCCCCATGGATACTCTATGCTATCGGTGCCGCACTCTCCATCATACTCACCTGGTGCAAGGTTCCCGCACTGGCATTTGCCCTGGGTATGTTCATCCCACTCGAACTGAACGTGCCGCTGGTGGTGGGTGGCGCCATCAACTGGTTTGTTACTACCCGCAGTAAAGATGAGGTGGTTAACAAGGCACGCGGCGAAAAAGGCAACCTGCTGGCTTCTGGCTTTATAGCCGGAGGAGCCTTGATGGGTGTGCTCAGCGCATTACTGCGTTTCAGCGGTGTGGTGTTCGATTATGAAGGATGGTGGTGCAATCCCCTCTCTGAAGTAATGTCGCTCACTGCCTACCTGTTGCTGATCATCTACTTTATCAGAGCCACCAGAGAGAAGGCCTGACGCCAAGGTCAATATGTTTGCAAATGCAATGCCCTGACCAAGGGAAGAAGAAACTCAAACAATGACAATGAAAAACCTGTATATTGAAACCTATGGCTGCCAGATGAACGTGGCAGACTCAGAGATAGTGGCTTCCATCATGAAAATGGCAGGATATGAAACATGCGACACCTTGGAAGAAGCGGATGCCATATTGCTGAACACCTGTTCGGTGCGCGACAATGCCGAACAGAAGATACTGAACCGACTGGAAGCACTCAACGCTGAGCGCAAGAAAAGGCAGGAGGGCAAAGATTCCAATGGGAAAACAAAACTGATAATAGGTGTACTGGGATGCATGGCTGAACGGGTGAAAGAACAACTGCTGACCCACCATCACGCTGACTTGGTGGCTGGACCCGATGCCTACTTGTCGCTACCCGACCTTTTCGCACAGGTAGAAATGGGACAGAAAGCCATCAACATAGAACTTTCGCTCACTGAGACCTACCGTGAGGTAGTTCCCAGCCGGTTGCATGGTACCAAGATTGGCGGTTTTGTGAGCATCATGCGCGGCTGCAACAATTTCTGCCACTACTGCATCGTTCCCTACACCCGAGGCAGGGAGCGCAGCAGAGATACAGAGAGCATACTGCGCGAAGTACGTGACCTTAGAGACAAAGGATATAAAGAGGTGACATTGCTGGGACAGAACGTAAACTCATATCAGGGCAACAACGGGGTGGGGTTCGCCCAACTGTTGCGCATGGTGGCACACGAGGTGCCCGAAATGCGCGTGCGCTTCACCACATCACACCCCAAAGACATGAGCGACGAGACGCTGCAGGTGATTGCTGATGAACCCAATGTGTGCAAGCATATACACCTGCCCGTACAGAGCGGCAGTAACCGCATACTACACTTGATGAACCGCAAATACACCCGTGAGTGGTATCTGGACAGGGTAGCTGCTATCCGCCGCATAGTTCCCAACTGCGCCATCACCACCGACATCTTCGTAGGCTACCACAGCGAAACAGAGGAAGATCACCAACTGTCACTGTCACTGATGCGCGAGGTAGGCTACGATGCTGCCTTTATGTTCAAATACAGTGAGCGCCCCGGCACCTATGCCTCCAAACACCTGCCTGATGATGTGCCCGAAGACGTGAAGATAAGTCGTTTGGAAGAGATGATACATCTGCAAACAGAACTCTCGGCACAATCCAATGCTCAAGAAGTGGGCAACATTGTAAACGTACTGGTGGAGGGCTACAGCAAGCGTTCAAGGGAACAGCTGTTTGGCCGTACCGAGCAAAACAAGGTAGTGGTGTTTGACAAAGGCAAACATCATATCGGAGAAGTGGTAGCGGTAAAGATAGAAAGCAGTTCAAGTGCCACGCTCAAAGGCACTTCCGTGGAGGGTTAAGCGGCAAGAAAACAGAGAAATAATACGATATCCAGACCGACAACGTGAGTACAACCATGATGGCATCGCGTTATTCTTTCAGTAACACTAAATAACTACTGACATGATGAAACGAGTACCACTATGGCTGTGTGGTGTTTTTTGCACCCTTTCTCTAAACGCACAAAAGATAGATTTCAACTTACCCGGCAAGGAATCACAGAGTCTGGAAGACGGATACACTAACTGGGCATTGGGGAGAACGGCATCGGGCGAAAACACCTTTACCGATAAGGAAGGAAATTCCATCAGCATCAAGGTAGAGAGTATCGAAGGTACCGAGGGAAATGCGGTGTTCTGCAACTGGTGGAAAGACGGTGTTACACGCTATTCCAAACTGGTAAGCGACGGTGTGTATCCCATCATCCTGTCAAGCGACAACAACTACACCTTTTCAAGCAGTCAGGCCATGGGACTAAAGTTTACCATCAGCGGACTTTCTGCTGGCAGACACACACTGACCGCCTATCATAACAATACAGACGGAACACTGACACCAGGCTATCCCACTATCAAAGTAGTGGTGAATGGAGTGACCCTGCAACAAGGTATCACACAAAGCATACGGGCACAGAAAACTGCCGATGCAGGCATGTCGCACATACAGTTTGAAGCCAAAGAGGGTTCACCGGTAATAGTTGAATATATCTCTGAACCACAAGGTGGCAACACTTATATCAATACATCCGTGGCTGTGAATGCCCTGCTTTTTGACCAAACCAATCCCAAGACGCAGGCAGCCAATCCACAACCTGCTCACCAGGACTTCCATGCCGATGCCGATAACAAGAGCATCACCCTATCGTGGACACCCGCAGAGACAGCCACCCTTCACCACGTAATGATTGGCACCGATGCCAACAACCTGCAGGAGATGGCAGTCACCACCCAAACACAATATACCCTGGAGCAGGTGAACAACATGAACACCTACTACTGGCGCATTGACGAAGAAGACGCTACCGCCACTCGCTATGAAGGCGATGTATGGAGTTTTCGTCCTCGCCATCTTGCATTCCCAGGTGCAGAAGGCTACGGAAAATATGCCATAGGTGGCAGGGGCGGTACGGTGTACCATGTAACCTCGCTTGACGACAATCCTTCAGATCCCCAACCCGGCACCCTACGCTACGGTATTGTTTGCGAAAAGGGGCCACGGACCATCGTTTTTGACGTATCAGGCTACATCACGCTGAAGGCACGCCTCACCTGTTCTGACAAATATGTCACCGTGGCAGGACAGACGGCCCCAGGAAAAGGTATCATACTGCGCGGTGCTCCCTTTGGAATGAACAGCGACGGCATTACCCGCTTCCTACGTATCTATCGCGGATATGCAGCAACAGAGGAAGAGCAGAACCGCGGACTCGACGGCTTTGGTATGGCAGGAGCCGACCATGCCATCATGGATCATTGCACCATCGCCTGGACCACCGACGAAGGCTTTTCTTCACGCGGCGCCAAGAGCATCACCCTGCAGCGCACCATGATAGCCGAAGCACTGAACTGCGCAGACCATCCCAACTACGACAGCGGCAAATGCCACGGCTTTGCGGCTACCATAGGTGGCGGACAGGGCAGCGGTGTGGGTTCATTCCATCATAACCTGCTTGCCCACTGCGAAGGCAGGAACTGGAGCCTCTCTGGCGGACTCACAGGCAGCGGTGCCTATGACGGAGCGCACGATGTTTTCAATAATGTGGTATATAACTGGGGAGGTCGTGCCACGGATGGTGGTTCGCACGAGATAAACTTCGTAAACAACTACTACCGCATGGGCGAATCAACCAGTCAGAAATACCTGCTCAGACTACAGTTGGAAGGCACTGGAACAGGTACACAGTCGGCATACGTGAGCGGAAATATCCGCGAAGAGACAAACGGAACACTTACACAAGACAAGTTGAACAACACCTACCGGTACGAAACTTCAGGAGGACAGGTGGTGGACTGGGAACCCTTTGTAAGCTCACCGTTCTTCCCCTCCTATGCCACCATAGAACCGGCAGAAGAAGCACTGTGCAATGTGTTGTCAGACATAGGCTGCAACATGCCTGCCATGACAGCACATGAAAAACGAATCGTACAAGAAACACTGAACAAAACCTATACCTACAAGGGAAGCAAAACAGGAAAGAAAGGACTGATAGACCGCGAGGCGGATGCCGGAGGATATGAAGACATTGGTACGGAGGCACGCCCTGAAGGCTATGACACAGATGCCGACGGCATGCCCGACTGGTGGGAGAAGTTGCACGGACTGAACCCACTAATGGCAGACAACAACAGCGATGCTGACGGTGATGGCTATACGGCACTGGAAGATTATCTGAACTGGATGGCAGAACCCCACTACTTTATCAAACCAGGCGCTTCACTGGACATTCCATTGGCTCCGCTCTTTGCCGGCTACTCCCAAAAAGCACTCTTTAGTGCATCGACCACCGCAGAAGGTTACCAAATAACAGTAAACAACAACGTACTCACTGTTGGTACACCCCAA
>CALZXH010000030.1 GCA_945830055.1 uncultured Prevotella sp. | reverse complement strand
AGCAAGCAGTCATGGCAAAACAATCATGTGAATTCGTCGAACTCACGTTATTTATGTTTTTCATTGACTGTGGAACTTATGGTTTTATGCGCCCATCTGCTTTCCCAGAGCCTTACAATTACCTCGTTATTCAGCGCCCGCAAACAAAATCAGGGGAAAACTCACATTTTTTAGCAAAAAAACATATAGTTTTCAATTCAATTGCGTATCTTTGCATAGTAGAAACCTAATAAACACTGACTTACAATTGAGTTTTTCTGACTATGAAAAAAAAGATTTTAATCCTCGATGACAAAGAAACGATAGCAAAGGTTTTGTCTATCTATCTGATGAGTGACTATGACGTTCAGTGGTTGCCCGATGGATTGCAGGGAGTGAAATGGCTGCAGGCAGGCAATACACCCGACCTTATCATATCAGACATACGTATGCCGGGAATGAGAGGCGACGACTTCCTGGAGTGGATCAAGCAGAACGAGCTGTTCCGCCATATCCCGGTCATCATGCTCAGTAGCGAAGACTCTACCAGCGAGCGCATTCGCCTGCTCGAAATCGGCGCGGTAGATTACATCGTGAAGCCTTTCAACCCGATGGAGCTGAAAATCCGAGTGAAGAAGATTCTGCCGTAAGCGCTTCTTTATCGCTTGGAAAAGAGAATGATAGTATTGATATTGAAATCGTCTTGACATCACTTTTTATAAAACGATTATTTTATTATTTGAAACATGATAGGTGTTATTTATCTGGGCACTAATCCGCAAACGCAAGAACGCCTGAAGTATCTTCCGGGTCAACTTGTGAAGATGACTACAAACTATAAGGATGCTGCTATGCTTTGCGAAAAAACTTCCGGCAGCCAGCATTATATCATTTTCCTGGAAAAAGGGAACAAGAACGAGGATACCGTGGCCATTACCTATCTTAAAAAGGTATATAAGGACGTATATATCATTCTGCTTACCGGAGAGCTCTCTGAAGAAGACCGGAAGGCATACCAGGCGTGTGGAATCAACGATACCATCAGCGATCTTGCCTCTATCGTGGAACTGAACAAAAAGATACAGTTCATCGCCGACCGAGAGGGCATCCTGTTTGACAGCGCGGAAAAGAAGCACAAGATGCTCCGCTTTAAGATACCTGTTTGGAAACGTATCTTCGATCTCGTGTTCTCAAGCATTGCCATCATTGTGCTTTCCCCGGTATTTCTCATCACGGCATTGGCCATCAAACTGGAGGACAAAGGACCTGTGCTGTTCAAGTCGAAGCGCGTGGGTACCAACTATACCGTGTTTGACTTCCTGAAATTTCGCAGCATGAGGGTGAATGCCGACAGGACTCTCAAAGAGTTGAGCAAAAGCCAGAACCAGTATGCCAAATCAGCTGATACGGAGGATATTATAACCGATGAGATGCTGGAGATGGCGCTGGATGCAGACCATGAAAGCGATGTGGTAATCAGCGATGAGGAGGTGATGCTTGTGGGAGACGATTTTGTGGTGTCAGAATCTGATTTCAACAAGCAGAAAACCGAGGAGATAAACAATGCCTTCGTGAAGATCGAGAACGACCCGCGCATCACCAAGGTGGGACGCTTTATCCGCAAATACAGCATCGACGAACTGCCCCAGCTGATCAATATCCTGAAGGGTGACATGTCGATTGTAGGCAACCGTCCCCTCCCCCTTTACGAAGCTGAAAAACTGACGGCTGACGACTGCATCGACCGCTTTATGGCTCCCGCCGGATTGACAGGACTGTGGCAGGTGGAGGAGCGCGGACGCAACGGCAACATGTCGGCAGAGGAAAGGAAACAACTGGATATCCGCTATGGGCAGACCTACAGTTTCATGCTGGATATGAAAATCATTTTCAGAACGCTGACCGCCTTTGTGCAAAAGGGTAATGTATAGGTACCTGGCAACCAAAAAGAGGAAATCATGATACGGAAAAAATCGTTTATAAGTGCTGTTCTGTTGCTCCTCTCGGGCAGTCTGTCAGTCAGGGCGCAATTCAACGAGAGCGGTATAAGCGCAGGCTTCTTCGACTCCAGTGATGCCGCCACCATCAACTACTCGTCGTTCAAACTGCCGCCCTTGGGAGTGCTCTTTGAGAACGCAAAGCAGAATCCCACCATCCTCAGTCTTGCCAAGGCGCAGGAGATTGCCCAGGCGGAGGTGGCGAAGCAGCGGAAGCATATATTTTCCTATATCAACGGCCATGCCGGTTATACTTATGGAAAAACCGATATGTGGGGCAACAGTTCTTCTACCTACAACCAGATGATTTACCAGTTCCAGGGCTCAGAGCAGAGTTATTGGAATGTGGGCGTCAATCTGAGCGTGCCTTTGGAGGACATCCTTGATTTGGGGGCTTCCGTGAGACGCAAGAAACTGCTTGTGGATAAGGCTCAGATAGACAAGGATATAGCCTATGACGAACTGAAACTGCAGATAGCATCACTGTATGTGAAAATCACCAATAATCTCGTGGCGCTGAAAACTGCCAGCGAGAATGCTGCCATCTACATCGGAGCCGGAACGCTGACCCAGGAACAGTTTCACAACGGAAATCTGTCGATAGAGGAATTTGCCAAGACAAAAGAGTACGAACAGGGTGCTGTGGCCGCCTATCAGGGACTACAGACTACCATCACTACCGATATCATCACTCTCGAAATCCTGACACATACACCTATTATCACCAATACAACGACAGACATTACTCTGGATAGCCAGGAGCAGACAAAAAGACAACGCCTGAAAGAAAAGAAGCGTATAGAGGAACAAATTAAGAAGAATATCGAGGAAGAAGACAGGCGCGTGAAAGAGATGAAAAAGTTAGAAAAGAAATAAAATACTGACTGAAAGGGAATTAGAAGGGTATAACAAAGAGAATACACATCATGGATACATTCAGATACTTAGTAAGATTCTTATATCGGATACGTTGGTTTTTGGTAGTTCTGCCCATGATAGCGCTGATAGTGGCGTGGTTTGCCACACGCAATCTGGACAGGGTTTACGATACAAACTCTACCATCTACACCGGTATGATTACCGGCTACAGTATTGAGGGCTCTGGCTCTGGTGGTTCTGCTTCACAGACCAATATCAGAAACCTGATGCTGATGATTACCACCGAGACTACCATCAAGGAGGTATCACTGAGACTGTTTGCCCGTTGTATGATGTACGGTAATCCTACCAAGGACAACAACTATATTTCCGCAGAACACTTCCGCGAACTGTACCAGACAGTACCTACCGACGTGAAGGCGCTGATCAACAAGAACAGCGAATCGACAACCTATGCCAACCTCAAGGCTTATGAGAAGCCGTCGATGAGCAACTATATCTTCGGTCTGCTCAACTACCATCCCTATTTCAGCATCAACAGCATCACCTCAAGACTCAAAGTAATGCAGCTGAACAATAGCGATATCATCGACATCGGCTATTCTGCCAATGACGCAGGTATCGCATACAATACACTCGACATCCTCAACGACGCCTTTGCACGCCAGTACCAGCAGCTGAGATTCGGCGAGACAAACAACGTCATCAAGTTCTTCGAGAGGGAGGTGGCCCGCCTCTACCGTATTCTTACATCGGCAGAGGACGACCTGATACAATATAACGTGTCGAAGAAAATCATCAACTATGGCGCACAGACAGAGCAACTTGCAGCCATGGACGCTCAGCAGCAGTCGTTTGACAACCAGTTGCTGCTGGATTATACTACCACTAAGGCGCTACTCGACTACCTGGAGCGGCAGTTAGGCAACAGGGCAAAGATAATCCGTGCCAACCAGGAATTTACCAATCAGGTAAGGGATATATCAAGAATACAATCGCGCATCTCCAACCTACAGCTGATGAGCAGCGAGGGCGGCGGCAATCTTGCAGAGTCGCAGGACGAGCTTGCCAAGGCAAAGAAACAGCTACAGGAAGCCACCGTACAGGTGAGACAACTGACCAAGGATATTGAAGCTGGCGCCACCAGTGCGGAGACTGGCGTGAAAGCAAACGACATGATAGACAGATGGCTGGAACAGGTGCTACTCTACGAGAAGACCAAGGCACAGATGGTGGCAAAGGATATCATGAGGCAGAAACTGGATGAGCAGGTGCTCTACTACTCGCCTATCGGAGCTACCGTATCGCGCAAGAACAGGCATATCGGATTTATTGAGGGAAACTATATGGAGATGCTGAAAGCGTTGAACAGCGCCCGTCTGCGCCAGAGAAACCTGCAGATGACCACAGCTACGCTCAAAGTGCTCAACCCGCCCATGTTCCCGCTCAACGCACAGCCTACCAACCGACTGATGGTATTGCTGGGTTCGTTTATGGCTACCTTCTTCCTTACCGCACTCTATTTCATGGTGATAGAAATGCTCGACAGGACCCTGCGCGACCGTATGCGCTCGGAGAGAATCACCAAGGTGCCTGTGATGGGATGCTATCCCAAAGACAGTACCCTGCGCTACCGCAGATACAACAAGGTGGTGGGCGACATGGCACTCAGACAGCTGAGCAAGGTACTGTTGCCTAAGTTCAAGACGGGACAGCAGAATGTACTGAACCTGCTTTCTACCGATGCCGCCAACGGAAAGAGCTATCTGGCTCAGGAACTGGAGAACTACTGGATTTCCATCGGTCTGCAGGTTAGACGACTGACTTATGACGAGGATTTCCTGGCTGAAGACAGCAAGTATCTGATGGCGAAAGACATCAAGGACCTGTATGCCGACGTGATGCCCGATGAGATCGTAATCATCGAATATCCTAACCTGAACGACAATTCCATCGCCTCTTCGCTGCTCAACCTGGGTACGGTGAACCTGATGGTGACACGTGCCAACCGTACGTGGAAGGACATAGACCAGAAAGCCCTCAAGGAGGTGATGTCACAGCTGGAAAACAAAGACTCGCTCTTTATGTATCTGACCGAGGCAAGCCGTTATGCCGTAGAGGAATTTGTGGGTCAGCTGCCTCCATACACCAAATTCAACAACTTTGTGTATAGAATATCACAGTTGGGTCTGACTGCACAGGAAAACAATCACGCTAACTGATGAATGTAGCTGGTAAGGGTTTCAGGGCGAATGGAAGTACAGGCTTAGGTCGTACCTTGTTGCTGTTGCTGTTCTTTGTGGCGGCGTTGTACGAGATATACTGCCTGCAACTGCCCTTGGTGGTGGCCATCTGCTTCTCGCCCTTACTGGTTGTCTTTGTCTATCTTGCCTTCACCTACCACATGTTCACGTTCTGGACATTGTTCGTGGCAAACTATTTCCTGCATTTCCTGGCGAGACACGGTTTCATGCCGCTACCTATGTCGGGCGTGAGCGAGTTGTTGCATATCCTGTTGCTGCTCATAGCGATTATCGACGCCCGCATGTTCATCGAGGCCAGATTCCTCAACCCGATGTTCATTGGCATGTTGATCTGGACTTCCCTGTGTACCATAGAGGTGTTCAACGATACCTGCGGACTGGGCTTCAACCTCAACACCTGGTACTCGGGTGCCCGCCTGCTCTGCTTCCAGTTGATGTACGCCTACCTGGTATGCGTCATATACATCAACTCGCCCGAGAGGCTGCATCGCTACCTGGTGATGTGGGGACTGCTGGCTCTGTTTTCCGTGTTCTGGACGTGGAAACAGAAGACCTTCGGCTTTACCGCCTCTGAAAAGGCGTGGCTGATGTCGGGTGGCGCGCGCACCCACATGGTAAACGGTATCGTGCGCTATTTCTCGTGCTTCAGCGATGCCGCCAGTTATGGCTGTAATATGGCAGCCACTTCCGTGCTTTTCTATATCTCGGCTCTAAATGCGAAGGTGCGCAAACACAGGCTCTTCTTTCTTGGTACCGCTCTTGCCTGTACCTGGGCGATGTTTGCATCGGGTACCCGTACCGCTATCTTCTGTATGATTGCCGGATTCATGGTCTATATCTTCCTGTCTAAGTCGATAAAGATAGCCATTCCCGTGACGCTTGTTTTCGGCACGCTTATCGCCCTTCTGGCATTTACAGAAATAGGTAACGGCAACAGTATGATACGCCGAATGAGGACCGCTTTCGACAAGAATGACGCTTCTGCCGGTGTGCGTGACATCAATAAGGAAGCTATCAGAAAGTATATCCAGGACGCTCCCTGGGGCATCGGCGTGGGACTGGACTACAGCAACGTGCCAGCCAACAACAAGTACCGCAAGCTGTCAACCATTCCTCCTGATTCAGAGTACGTGTATATCTGGGTGCATACGGGATATGTGGGCGTTACCGTATTCGCTCTCTGTAACATCATCATGATTATAGGGGCGTGTTGCGTAGTGTTTTTCCGGCTCAAGAACAGGGCTATTCAGGGTATAGGAGCGGGCATCTGCTGTGCCTTCGTATCCATACAGTTAGGAGGCTACGGCAACCAGATACTGTGCCAGTTTCCCAATGTGCTGCTGTTCTATGGCAGTCTTGCCATCGTTTTTAACCTGCCCCACTTGGAAAACGATTTTGCCGCCTGGGAACAGAAGCATCTGGAGAAGGAAAAGGAGGAAAAAGAACGAAAACTGAAGAAGAAGCGTGAGTCAAGGGTGTGAATTGTCGATAATAACCATCAACTACAACGGACTGGAAGATACGTGCCAGATGCTTTCATCCATCTCTTTAGGCGACGTGTCAGCCCAGGTGATAGTGGTTGACAACGGTTCGTCTGCCGAAGAGACGGGCATCATCAGGGAGCGCTTCCCGTGGGTGGAAGTATGTGCCACACACGAGAATCTGGGCTTTGCCGGAGGCAATAATGTGGGCATCTCCAAAGCAAGAGGAAAGTATCTCTTTTTTGTCAACAACGATACCCTCCTCTCCCAATGTGATTTCCGGGGAATGCTCGACAGGATGGAAAGCGACCCCGGTATCGGTGGAATGAGTCCGCTTATCCGTTTTCATCAGCAGCCGCAGGTTGTACAGTATGCAGGTTATACCCGGCTGTCTGCCGTTACCTTGCGCAACCATGCCATAGGCTACGGAGATACAAGTCTTCAGCCCTACCGCTCGGAATACCCCACCCCCTATCTTCATGGGGCGGCGATGCTGGTAAGGCGCGAGGTTGTCGAAAAAGCAGGCGAAATGCCCGAATGTTATTTCCTGTATTATGAAGAACTGGACTGGTCGGTAGCCATCAGGCGCCAAGGTTACAGACTGCTGTATTTCCCTGGCACAACAGTCTTTCACAAGGAGAGTCAGAGCACAGGAGCTGACAGTCCCTTGAAGCTCTACTACAACACGCGCAACCGCTATCTGTTCTCCAAACGCAACAATTCCCCGTCATGCCATCTGATGGCCTGTATATACCTTACGGCGCTTGTCATCCCCAAGCAAACGGCAAGTCTGCTCTGCCGGTGCAGGCTGGTCCATCTCAGGTATTTGTATAGGGCGGTCGCCGATTTTTTCCGTGGCAGGTATGGCAGATTGGAAGAGTAACCCTCAATCTTGGACTAAAAATCATATTATTGCCTTTTTTACCGTCTTTTACACCCTATTGTTGCCTTTTTTTTACTATCTTTGCATCATAGGCTTTCCGGAAGGAAACGGCTGCTATAACATGGACTTTTAATGTTGTGACATGAATTTCTGGGACATCCTTTCCGTTGTTGACTGGGTACTCTTTATCCCCATATTGTTCACCGTGATATACATCACGGTATTCTCTGTTGCTTCCTTATTCTCCAGTCATCCCAATATACCTATAAGCAAGCGTCAGAACAGGTTTATCGTATTCATCCACTCCTATCGGAGCGATGATACCATCCTGTCCACGGTACGTGCCGTCTTGGGACAGACCTATCCGCAAAGACTGTTTGATATTGTGGTCATTTCCGACCATCAGCAAGAGTTGACCAATTTCCAGTTGGCGCAATATCCCATCACGTTGCTCACACCCGATTTCAGCCACAGTTCCAAAGCGCGTTCGCTGATATATGCCCTCAATAACCTGCCGCAGTTCAAGATTTATGATGTGGCAGTGGTATTGGATGCAGATAACGTGGTGCTGCCAGAGTTCTTGGCACAACTGAATGACGCCTACGAGACTTCGGGAACGAAAGCCATCCAGGTGCATAGGGTCAGCAAAAACAGGCAATCTCCCATCGTGGCGTTGGGTGCTACCTTTGAAGAGATAAACAACTCTGTCTTCCGTCGCGGGCATATCACCTTAGGTCTCTCTTCCGCCCTCTCCGGAGGCGGTATGGCGTTTGACTTTGAGTGGTTCAAGGAGAATATTGCCCTCACTCGCGGAAAATGTGAGGATAAGGAACTGGAGGCCTTGCTGTTGCGTGACGGCATATTCGTGGATTATTTCGATTCGATACTGGTATTCTATGAAAAGAATTTCTCCACCAGGAACTTAAATCTTCAGCATGACAGAAGGTCGAAACGACAATTCCAAACGATATTGCACAATCTGAAATACGTGCCTTTTGCCATTATCAACAAGCAATACAATTTCCTTGACAAGATGATTCAGTGGCTCTTGGTGCCCCGTACCATACTGATGGCTGTTATCCTGCTGATGAGTGTGGTATTGCCTTTCATCTACTTCTCTATTGCGGTCAAATGGTGGGCGATAGCCTCCTTTGTCTGCTTCATTTTTGCGCTTGCCACCCCGGATTATCTCATAGACAATAAGTGGAATAGCACGATGTTGCAGATACCACGTGTGCTCCTGGCTTCGTTATACCGGCGCATTTCAGCTTCCTTGTCCCGAAAACGTAACCCATCATGATACACTCTCTGATTGTTGTCTGTGACTTCTGTATATGGTTTTGCGTGCTGCTTTCAGCCTCCTACGTCATCTTTTTCGCCCTGGCTTCCAGATGGCGCAGACACAGGCTGTCAGAGACTGCTGTATCGTGTGGCGATACGGAAACAGTTGCCGATGAGCGAGCTTCTTGTCACGAAACGGATCATCAGGTGGCAGATTTCCTGATACTCATTCCTGCATACGCGGAGGACAACGTGATTTGCCAGACGGTGGAGAATCTGCTGCAATTACAGTATCCACGGCATCATTACCATATTGCCGTCATATCCGACCACCAGCAGCCTACTACCGACCATTGGCTGGCAGCCCATGTGGACACGTTGCATACCCCACAGTTTCAGCACAGTTCAAAGGCGAAGGCGTTACAATACGCCATCCGGCACAACACGTTCAAGGCTCAGTATGCCGTGGTACTGGATGCTGACAACGTAGTGGAACCTTGTTTCCTTTCCCAGTTGTGCGGTATTTGTTCACACCTGTCGGGGAAAACCGTCGTCCAATGCCACCGGCAGGCAAAGAACCACCAGACGCCCGTGGCGTTGCTGGATGCCATTAGTGAGGAAATCAACAATGCCGTATTCCGTTCGGGACACAACGCGGTGGGCTTGCCTGCAGCACTCATCGGTTCAGGCATGTGCTTTCCGTATCGCTGGTTTGCAGAACATGTGCAACTGCTTGAAACGGCGGGTGAAGACAAGGAACTGGAACTGTTGCTGTTAGAGCAGAACTACCACATACTGTTTGCGGAGCATATTGCCGTGTACGATGAAAAGGTGTCCAGCAGCAAGGTGTTCCACAAACAGCGTAGCCGCTGGATAACGGCACAGTTCCAATGCCTTTTCTCAGGCATGAGGGAGTTGCCGCGGAGCATCGGCAACAGGAATGTAGGTCTGATCGACAAAACTGTGCAGCAGTTGCTGATACCTCGCAGCCTGCTGCTTCTCCTCTGTCTTGCCGGATGCATGGGGGCAACAGTTTACAGTCTTGCAGCGAGCATCAAATGGTGGGCGTTGTCTGTATTGTTGGGGGTAAGCTTATGGCTGGTCGTACCGTCAAAATACAAGACAAGAAGGCTCTTCCAAGCCCTCTTGTCCTTTCCTGCTTTATGTTACGGAATGATTCTCGGTCTGTTGAAAATAGATCGGCATAACAAGGAGTTCACCCATACTTCCCACGGAGCATCCTAAAAAGAAGGATGGGTTGAGTCATCTGAGGGGGGCGGTATCATTCCGTCCCAAGAATCGTCTCCGTTGATTTTCGAACCTACCAGTTCTCCGCCGAAATCACCATTGGAATCAAGTCGGCTTTCGTCCATATTCTCAAAGCGGGTGAACTCTCCTCTGAACCGCAGGTTCACGTCACCGGTGGCACCCTTACGATGCTTCGCGATGATGATCTGCGCCACACCTCTTAAATCCACTCCATTCTCTGACTGGTAGATGTGATAGTACTCCGGACGGTGTACAAACAGCACCATGTCGGCATCCTGCTCGATGGCTCCGGATTCGCGAAGGTCGCTCAGTTGCGGGCGTTTCCCCTCATTGCCCTCTCTCGATTCCACCGAGCGGTTCAACTGACTGAGCGCAAGGATAGGTATATCCAACTCTTTTGCAAGTCCTTTCAAAGAGCGCGATATGATAGACACCTCTTCCTGGCGACTGCTGAATCTCATGCCTGTGGCGTTCATCAGCTGCAGGTAGTCTATCATGATGATTTTCACGTCATGCTCCCTCACCAGTCTTCGGGCTTTGGTACGAAGCTCGAAGACGGAAAGTCCCGGAGTGTCGTCCACGTACAGCGGCGCACCGATAAGATGGTTCAACCGTTTGTCCAGTCTGTCCCACTCGTCGGGCTGCAGTTGTCCGTTGAGAATCTTGCTGCCTTGTATCTCGCAACAGTTGGAAATCAGGCGGTTCACTAATTGTACGTTGCTCATTTCCAAAGAGAAGAAAGCCATTGGAACCTTCAGGTCTGCCACGATATTCTTTGCCATGGAAAGGGCAAATGATGTTTTTCCCATCGCAGGGCGACCGGCTATAATCACCAAGTCGCTTGATTGCCATCCGCTGGTTATCTCGTCGAGTTTGTGGTAGCCAGAAGGTACACCCGTCAGTCCGTCTTTTTGCGATGCTGCCTTTGAGATTACATCCAAAGCATTCTTGATGACGGGATCAATCTGGGTGTAATCCTTTTTCATGTTTCTCTGCGACAACTCAAACAAGGCACCCTCTGCTTCCTGCATCAGGGTGTCAATATCGGTTGTCTCGTCAAAAGCCTTGGTCTCTATGTTTCCGGCAAAGGAAATCAGCTGTCTGGCAAAAAACTTTTGCGCGATAATGCTGGCATGTTCCTGCAGGTTAGCTGAGGAGGCGACCCTGCTGCTGAGTTCTGTGATATATACAGGACCACCAACCTCGTCCAACACGCCGTTTTTTGCCAACTGATTGGTCACCGTAAGAATATCTACGGGCCTTTCCTCCATACTCAGATCGCGTATGGCTGCAAATATCAGCGAATGTTTCTTGTCGTAAAAGCTCTCGGGATAAAGGGTTTCGCACACTACGGCATACGCATCCTTGTCTATCATCAAGGCACCAAGTACGGTCTTCTCTACCTCCAAGGCCTGCGGTTGCAAGTGGCCGTAAACACCAGTGGCTCCAGTGGCTTCATTCGCAGGTTTCCTTCTTCTGGTCGTGTCTCTTTCAGCCATGCTTAAAACAAGTCTCCTATTTCAGCGATTTCTTCCTCGTCAAACCATTTTTTCAGCTTTTCCTTGGCCTTGTCCTTGATTTCCGGTTCTACGCAGTCCCATATTTTCTTCAGCACATAAACCAAAACGGCCAAATCGTCTGTCAGACCCACAATGGGAATGGCATCGGGTATCACGTCCAACGGACTGATCATATAGCCCAGGGCACCGATGATGATGGCCTTGTCTTTCTTTGACACCTTATCGCTTTGCAGCGTGTAGTACAGTATCAGAGCGGCATACACCAGTTTAGCTCCTGCACTCTTGGCTATTCTTGATATTTTGTCAACAAAGTCGTTTGCCGAAAACTTGTTGGCATAACTCATAAAATCAGGTAATTCCATAAGCGCTATTCTTTATTTAGAACTTTACAAGGCTCCTGTAATTAAGGAACCTTGTAAAAAATGATTTAGAATCTCACAAATATCTTGTCTTAGAAATTGATCAGTATTCTGAATACCTTGCCGGGGGCTTCAGCCCACTTCTGCATACATTCGGTGGCGTGGTCGGGTGACATGTTCATGCTTATCAGTTCATCGATAGGACAGGTTCCCTGCTCCATGTAGCGGATAACGGCACGGAAATCCGAGGGCATGGCATTACGCGAGCCGCGGATGTCCAGCTCTTTCTGAACAAAGAATTTGGTTTGGAATGACACATCCGTCTTGGCATATCCGATACATACCACTCTGCCTGTAAATGCTACTTCGTTGACAGCCATCTGATAAGTGGGAGCGCTTCCAACAGCTTCGATAACTACATCAGGACCAAATCCTTCCGTCATCTCGCTTAATTTTTCATGCACATCCTCTGTACGTGAGTTGACCACATAGGTTGCACCCATGCGCTTCGCCAGAGCCAACTTCTCGTCGTCGATATCGGCAGCGATTACGGTAGCTCCTCTCAAAGCGGCACGCACGATGGCTCCCATACCTACCATACCGCAACCTATCACGAGTACGGTATCAATATCGGTCACCTGTGCGCGGGAAACGGCGTGAAACCCCACACTCATGGGTTCTACAAGTGCGCAAGTCTTGGTGTCGAGATTGGCAGCGGGTATCACCTTGGTCCAGGGAAGCACCAAGTATTCGCGCATGGCTCCGTCTCTCTGCACACCTAAGGTCTCGTTGTGCTGGCACGCATTAGGTCTGCCGTTACGGCATGATGAGCATTTGCCACAATTGGTGTAAGGATTGACAGTTACCACCATCCCCGGTTTCAGATGGTCGGGCACGTTGCTACCCACCTCCTTGATGACAGCACCTACCTCGTGTCCGGGGATTACCGGCATCTTCACCATGGGGTTCTTGCCAAGATATGTGCTGAGGTCTGACCCGCAGAAACCTACGTATTCAATATGTAACAGTACTTCATCGTCCTTGATGTTTGACGGCTCTGCCATATCCACCAAAGCCATCTCTTTTTCTGCTGTGATTTTAATTGCTTTCATTCTGACATGTTTTTAATATACGGTAAATCAACTTCTGTCTGTATTCCATAGAACCTGACGGCATTCTCGCCCAAGAACAGGGCCTTGTCGTTCTCGCTCAGTTCCTTGCTTTTGATGATGAAATCATACGACATCCTGTAGGTGATGGCGGTGATGGTACGGGGATAGTCGCTTCCCCACATCAGTTTTTCCATACCCACCATATCCGCTGCCTTCTTGATAGCCTGAACGGCAGAGGGGAACGGATAGAACTCGCTGTTGTAAAGCCAGGTAATACCTCCCGCCTCTACATATACGTTGGGAGCTTCCGCCAGTTGTATCTGCGTCTCCCAGCCTTCTATCGTAGGCATGCCGAAGTGGCCAATGGCTATCTTGAGATGCGGACATTCGGCAATCACTTCCTTCATCTCGCCTACCTGTATATCTCCGTCGGCAAGGGTCATGGAAAGGAATATACCGAGCTTCTCCATTTCTTTAAACAAGAGCATCATCTCTTTGGAATTGAGATGAATACGCCTGTCATTCAAAATCAGTCTGTGACCGGGAACGGCAATACCTTTGAAGCCTTTTCCGTGGAGTAGTACTGCTTCTTCAGCCAAGGCGTTCTCTTCTTTAGGGACAGACAAATAGTCGCACATTCCGCATACCACAAAACGGTCGGGATAGGTCTTTACCACCTCTTCGAGATAGTCGTTTTGGCAACCGTCTATCAGTTCCTGTACCACCACGGCAGCGGTTACCTGGGCGTAGTTCATATTGGAAAGGAACACCTCAGCCGAGTTCTTCCCGTCAATCATGAAAGGCGGCACCATCTGCACCTCCTGTCCCAGGAAGTCGGCACGTCCGTTTTCTTTGGAACGGATGGTCATGCCGTTCCATGTTGTATCCTGTCTGAGCCACAAGTGGCTGTGAGCATCGATGATTTTCATGGGTTGTCAACTGTTTTTCCAACGCACATACATCTGGTCGCCGATGATTTCCTGCACTTCCTTAACCAGACTCTCGTCCATCTTTTCGTTCACGTATTGGATGTTTTTCAATACGTTGGCAGGATTGGCGCTACTGAAGAGCGTAGAGGCGATGCGGGGATTCAGGGAGGTAGAGAACTGGACTGCCAGTTTGTCGATAGGATAACCCTTTTCCTCACAGTGGCGAGCGGCTCTGGCACAGGCATCCTTCAACGACTGTACGGCGGGATGCCATGCGGGAGCACCTCTCATCGACAGCAGTCCCATGGAGAAAGGAGATGCGTTGATAACCCCCACTCCGTGTGCCTCGAAGAAATCAAGGAACTGCAGCAACAGGTCGTCGTTCAGGGAGTAATGGCAGAAGTTGAGCACGCTTTCCACGGTTCCCTCCTCCGCATGCTCGATAACCCACTTCAGGTTCTCGGGCTGCAGGTCTGTGATACCCACATGTTTTACGATTCCTTTGCCTTTCAGCTCCACCAGAGCGGGCAAGGTCTCGTTCACTATCTGGTTCAGGTCGGCAAACTCCACATCATGCACGTTGATGATGTCTATATAGTCGATATTGAGTCTCTCCATGCTCTCATACACACTCTCTTGAGCGCGCTTGGCGGAATAGTCCCAATAGTTCACGCCGTCTTTTCCATAGCGTCCCACCTTGGTGGACAGGTAGTATTTGTCTCTGGGTATGCCCTTCAAGGCTTTTCCCAATACGGTCTCCGCCTTAAGATGACCATAATATGGTGACACATCAATGAAGTTGATGCCGTTTTCAACTGCGGTATAAACCGCTTCTATTCCCTCGTTTTCCTTGATGCCGTGAAATACGCCTCCTAATGATGATGCTCCGAAGCCAAGATTGGATAATCGCATTCCCGTTTTCCCTAATTCGTTGTATATCATAATATTATATTTAAAATACTTGTTGTATCGCCTGGCGCTTTCGTTATCGTTTGAAAACTTTCTTTCCAAGTATCTTGCGCCACCACGATATAGATGCAAAAGTAAGTAATTTATTTCGAATATTCAGCTGATTTCTGATAATTATTTGTCTATAGACGACGATTTGTCGGAGTGTGCCAAACTGCCCTAAACGAATCAGTCACACATAATCCTTAATACTCTAATGCCCGTATGTGACGGATGTTGCTCCAGATACTGTTTCAGGGTCATGGGTTCAAGTACCACCTTCTTGTGTTTTTGCGAGGCGTTCAGCAGATGCAGTCCGTCCTTTTTCCAGACGGCAAACCCCAAGTGGGCTATATCCAGTCCCTTCACGTTGCAGGTGATGGCGATGATGTCGCCATCGTGTATTGTACTCCTGCAGGCGTCATCATTTTCTATGCTGTCTTTATGCAGATACCGTACTTCTTCTCCTGAAATGGCCTGCTCTGTCCTGCCAATCTCCGCAATATATTCGGGATGCCTTTTCAGCGCCTTGTATTTATGGGCATTACGGCTCATGAAGAACACATCCAGCTTCTGTCGGGATGAGAACACCTCAAGGGGCTCGTCAATAACGGTAACGATGCCTTTCTGCCCGTTGTCGCTTATCCATTCAGAGAAGTAGTGCAATCTGCTGGGATATTCCCCTATTTCACCGTTCCTGTATCTGATGGTCAGCAGGTTTTTCTTGAAGGCGGCAAAGTCATATTGCCTTTGTTTCATGCACAGGCACAGCGCTGTCACGTTCTCTACCAGCGTGGTACAGTCAAGTTGCCGCGTATTGACCACCAGTTGCTCCCTGTCGTTCACTTCCAGCGTATGTGCCACGTAGGGAGTATGGATGAACTTACGGGCAAAATACAAGGGCAGTGACTTGATGTGAGACTGGCGTGACGCCTCTTTCAGCGTTTTCTCGATCCAGATACTGTCGCTTCTTGAATCCCCATGGGCATGAGCGGAAAAAGAGCATACAAGCAGTAAAGCCGCCATCAGCAATACGCGCAGGGCAAAATAATCTTCCCTCCGTCGGGGGGACTGTGGGGGGCCAAAGGTCAACATACTTTTCATCTCTCAGCGTTTTTTCCCGAAGTTAAATCCGGCATAAATATTCAGACTGCCAAAGGTGTTGTTGGTGGCAAAACGCTCCTTGCGGTAATTGTAAGAGTGGACAATGGCGCTGGCTCCCACATACCACTTGGTATTGTTATATACGAGGCCGAACCTTCCGATTCCATCCAGGTTGAAATGGTCCAGGTTGAAGTTCCTGTCCCCTCTGTCTCCAGCGACACCTCTCGCCCCTTTGTACGAAAGCGCCAGTTGTAGGCTGGCGCAAAAGAGACACCGCTTCGCAAACACCCAGTTGTAGGCATAGCCGCCCGATAGGTTGATGTCGTAGTATTTGACGCTGTTGAACATCAGTCCGCTGTCGATTTCCACCACATCATTATGGGTCTTGGCTGATACCGTCTGCTTGAACTTGTCGGAATCAAAGTCCAGACTGTTGTTCAGATAGCCAATGCCGCATATCCAGGAACCGCAACTTATTTTCTGACAGGTGCTTTGGGCAAAAGCTGCCGGATAGGAAAACCTTCGGTGGTTGAAGATATAATACAGGTTGATGCCGGTAATGCCCACGCTGATGCCATCGTATGCCGTGCCATCTAAACGAGACGCGTCCACGTTGGTACCGAGGTTTACGTCGCGTATCTTGTAGTCGCTTCCTGTGCGCCGGTAGTAGAGGTCGATGCCGATTTGCGAACTGTAGATGCTGAAGTCAAACTCCTTGCGCGATTCCCCGCTGTTGAATCCCAGATTCTTTATCTGGAAGGTATAACCCAGGAAAAACCAGCGCCAGCCGAAATAGGGACCCACTTTCAGACTGGCATCCGGCGAGAGCGTAATGGTCTGTCCATTGCTGCTCGACAGGCGGTATATGTCGTAGGTATAGGTACTTTGAACCATGGCAGTAAAATTGTAATGCTGTGGTTCGATATAGTTGGTGTCGATGGCGCTGAATTCCCGGATGATGCGACGCAGTTTGCTCAACTTACGAGGATTCTCCTGCGCCATCAGCGTTACCGAAGGGCCCAGCAGAATCAACAGTATTGCAAATAAACGCTTCCAGCACATCTCTGTCAAACGATACTTCCTCAGATCTACGAATCAAATCTTACCCAATATCCTGTCCATCACCCAGTTGACGGGGGTGGCAGAAACGGCTGTACAGTGGCAGTAACCGATTCCCTGCAGATGTTCTATCACACTCTTTATCAACGGGAACTGCACGTAGGAGGGATTGGACACTTCGATAATCTCTTCTCCGTTCTGTGTGTGCAGCACGATGGGATCGTAATTGAAAACCGAAAAGCTGATCTGCCCCAAGTCGCCAATCACCTCCACCCTGTCTTCCTTGGCGGAGTTGTATGCCACAAAACACCATGAACCGCTGCCGGGCAATCCGTTTTCAAACCTGAAACAGGCACTTACCGAGTCTTCCGCCTGGTACAAGCCTCCCCTATTGGCACAGATGCCGTTGGCTTCGGTAATCACCCCGAAATAGTATTGCAGCAAATCCAGCTGGTGCGGAGCCAGGTCGTAAAAGAATCCGCCTCCGGCAATATCGGGTTGCAGTCGCCAGGGCAGATTGGGCGAGTTGTAGTCCAGGTCGGGTGCAGGCACGGCAAACCTTATCTGCACGTTGATGATTTTCCCTATGGTACCTGCATCGATGATAGACTTGATACGCTGGAAATAAGGCAGATACCTGCGGTAATAAGCCACGAAGCAGGGTACGCCCGTGTCGTTGCTTATCTTGTTGATGCGAGCACAGTCTTCGTAACTCGAAGCCAGCGGTTTTTCGATATATACCGGTTTGCCTGCCTTCATCGCCATGATGGCAAAAGTGGCATGGCTTGAGGGCGGTGTGGCGATATAGATGGCATTCACATCCGGGTCGTCAATCAGCTCCTGGGCATCGGTGTACCACTTCTGTATCTGATGGCGTTCGGCATATTTTCTGGCTTTCGTTTCGCTTCGGCTCATCACCGCCTCTACCATGGAACCAGATACCTCGCTGAAAGCCGGACCGCTCTTCTTTTCGGTCACCTCTCCGCATCCTATAAATCCCCACTTGATGATTTTCATTTCTTCTCCTTATTAATTGCTCCACTCAACAAAACGGTCTTCATTCTTCATTCAAACACGTCCTCAATGCTCACCCCGTCCTCTACCGAAAGACTGTCCTGCATCTGGCTGCATGGGTCAAAATCCTCGGGCACGTCAAAGGTTTCGTTCTCGTCATAGCCCAAAGACTTGTCTGCGAAAACACGTTTCATATAGTATGCCCAGATAGGTAAGGCCATGGTGGCTCCCTGTCCCATCCTCATTGAGTCGAAGTGAATATCACGGTCGTCGCCGCCCACCCATACACCGCTGACCAGCGACGGGGTGAAGCCCATGAACCAGGCATCGCTGTTGTTGTTGGTCGTACCCGTCTTGGCACCCATCTCACATCTAAGGTTGTGTCTGAACCTGATACGGCCGCCCGTACCTCCGTCAACCACACCTTTTAGCATATACAGCATCTTGTGGGCACTCTCGGCGCTGATAACCTCGTTCACCCTGGGGGTGAAGGATGCCAGCACATTTCCCTCGTTGTCTTCTATTCGAGTCACCATTAGGGGGGCTATCCTTATGCCGTTGTTGGCAAAGACGGTATAGGCACTTACCATTTCAGCCACTGTGATGTCGCAGGGACCCAGACACAGCGCCATGGACGGATGGATGTCGGGATGGTTGATACCGTATTCGCCCAGCAGGGTGACAAAAGCATCCGGGTTCAGTTTGCTCATCAGGTAGGCAGAAATCCAGTTGTTCGACTGTGCCAGTCCCCATTTCAGCGTCACCATCTCGCCGTATCTGTTGCGGTTGGCGTTTCTGGGAGTCCACGGGTTGCCCGCCACATAATAGGTCTGCTGCACGTTGGGAGCCATGTCGCAGGGCGAAAAACCGTTCTCCATCGCCAGCGAGTACAGGAAAGGCTTGATGGTAGAACCCACCTGTCTTCTGCCCTCCGTACACATGTCGTAGTTGAAGTGCACGATATCCAATCCGCCTACATACGCCTTCACTCCTCCGTCTCTGGCACTCATGCTCATAAAGCCGCAGCGGAGGAACTTCTTGTAGTAGCGTATGGAGTCCAAAGGCGACATCACGGTATCCACCTCGCCATGATAGGTGAAGACAGACATTTCCACCGGTTTCTTGAAAGCCTGGTATATCTCATCCTCCGAAGCGCCCGCTTCCCTCATCAGGCGGTACCGTTCTGTTTGTCTGATGGAGCGGTTCAGGATGCCACGCACCTGGGCCTCTGTCAGCTTACCTGAGAAAGGAGCGTTGCTTTTGTGCCTGTTCTCTTGGTCAAAAGCCGGTTGCAGGAACTTCACCACATGTTCATATACCGCCTGTTCGGCATACTGTTGCATCCTCGAATCTATCGTGGTATATACCTTCAGACCGTCAGCGTAGATGTTGTACGGCTTTCCCTCCTTATTCCTGTTCTTGTTGCACCATCCGTATAAGGGGTCGTTCTCCCAGTTGATGGAATCTGTGACATACTTCGCCTGGTTCCATGAAGGATACTTGTCGCGCTCAGGCTTTTTTGCCGTCATATACAGTCTGAGATACTCCCTGAAGTAGGTGGCAATACCCTCCTTGTGGTCAGCCACATGGAATTTCAGTCCGAGAGGCTGGCTGCAATAGTTCTTGTATTCTTCTTCGGTGATGTATTCTGATTTCAGCATCTGCATCAGCACCACATTCCTTCTCTCCAAACATCTCTCCGGATAGCGCACGGGATTGAAGTACGAAGGATTCTTGCACAATCCTACCAAGGTGGCTGATTCCGTGACGGTCAGGTCTTTGGGTTCTTTCGAGAAATAGGTATTTGCTGCTGTCTTGATGCCTACGGCGTTGTGCAGAAAGTCAAAATAGTTCAGATACAGCGTTATGATTTCTTCCTTGGTGTAGTTGCGCTCCAGTTTCACGGCAATCACCCACTCTATCGGCTTTTGCAGCAGTCGTTCCATCACGCTGCCCGCCTTCTCAGAATAGAGTTGTTTTGCCAGCTGCTGGGTGATGGTAGAACCTCCGCCCGCACTCTTCTGTCCCAACATGCCTCTTTTTACGATGGCTCTGCCCAGCGCATAGAAGTCAATACCCGAGTGGTCTTCAAACCTTGCGTCTTCGGTGGCAATCAGAGCCTGTACCAGCGAGGCGGGCAGCTTGGAGTACTCCACACACACCCTGTTTTCCTTGTTGTAATTCCAGGTGCCTAAGATCTTCATGTCCGAAGAATATATCTGTGTGGCAAATCTGTTTATCGGGTTCTGCAGGTCCTCCACGGGGGGCATGTAGCCAATCTTTCCGCTGGCAATGGCATGAAACGCGATGTATATGCCGATAGCCGCAATCACCAGCAGCGACCATAGTGTGATAATAAAAATCTTTCTCATAGCCAATTTTATGCAAAAATAGTGTTTTTCCATCAGATTATGGCAATTTAATCAGAATAAATCGCTAACTTAGCCCCGTATTTACAATAAACATACTCTATAAGCCAATGAACAAACATAATTTTGTCACTATTGCCGATATCACTAAAGAAAAGATTCTTTATCTGATAGAAATGGCAAAGGAATTTGAACGCCATCCCAATCGGGAACTGCTGAAGGGCAAGGTGATCGCAACCCTGTTCTTTGAGCCTTCCACACGTACCAGATTGAGCTTTGAGACTGCCGCCAACCGTCTGGGCGCGCGTGTCATCGGATTCGCTGATCCCAAGATAACCAGCGGCACGAAAGGCGAGACTCTGAAAGACACCATCCTGATGGTGGGCAACTATGCCGACATCATCGTAATGCGCCATTACATCGAGGGAGCGGCACAGTATGCTTCTGAAGTGTCACCTGTACCTATCGTCAATGCCGGCGACGGTGCGCACCAGCATCCCTCCCAGTGCATGCTCGACCTGTATTCCATCTACAAGACGCAGGGCACTTTAGACAACCTGAACATCTACCTCGTGGGCGACCTGAAATACGGCAGAACCGTTCATTCGCTGATTATGGCGATGAGACATTTTAATCCTACCTTCCATTTCGTGGCGCCCAAAGAACTGTCCATGCCCAACGAATACAAACTCTATTGCAAGGAGTATGGCATCAAGTTCCAGGAGCATACTGCCTTCAACGAAAAACTGATTGCCGATGCCGATATTCTGTATATGACCCGCGTGCAGAAGGAGCGGTTCTCTGACCTGATGGAGTACGAACGGGTGAAAAACATATACATATTGAAGAATGACATGCTGGGCAGCGCCAAACCCAACATGAGGATTCTGCACCCCCTGCCCCGTGTCAACGAGATCAACTACGATGTGGACGACAATCCCCATGCCTACTATATCCAGCAGGCACGCAACGGACTGTTTGCCCGTCAGGCCATTTTCTGCGATGTGCTTGGCATATCTTTGGAGGAAATCAAGAACGATTCAACCATTATTGAATGAACAAGATTATGAACAACAAGAAAGAAATGCTGGTTGCCGCCATCAAAAACGGCACGGTGATTGACCATATCCCTACTGAAAAGACCTATCAGGTGGTCACTCTGCTGGGCTTGGAACAGTTGTCCACCCCTGTCACCATCGGATACAATTACCATTCCAAGAAACTCACACGCAAGGGTATCATCAAGGTAGAAGACAAGTTTTTCTCTGACGAGGAGATTTCGCGTCTCTCGGTGGTTGCCCCCAATATCGTGCTGAACATCATCAGGGATTATGAGGTGGTGGAAAAGAAGACTGTCACCACCCCATCTGAACTGAAGGGCATCGTGAAATGCAACAACCCGAAATGTATCACCAACAACGAACCGATGGCCACACTGTTCCATGTTGTCAATAAGGAGCATGGCATCCTGAAGTGCCACTATTGTGACAAGGAGCAGGATATAAATAATGTGGAACTGGTCTGATGGGTCCACGCTATCTTGGCACAGAGGCTTATTTGTCATCAATGGGCCTCTGTGTTTTCATTTCAACACACAAACACAATATTTTTTTATTGGTATTGCCATCTTTGGCATGATGTTTGCTAAATATAGATTAAGTAAATACAATCTGGAATCAAAGATTCTTTAGTAAGATACAGTATATATTCAACATACAATGCCCATGATAAGAAGCCATTTCTCATCAAACATGTCGCAGTTGCTGGTATTCAGCCGCGAAGAAGCCATGAGACTGGAATGTAGGATCGTCTATCCGGAACACCTGCTTCTGGCTCTATTGCGCCTGAATGAAAGCGTAGTAATAGAGGTTTTGAAAAACAACAGTATAGATATCAGAGAAATGAAGATGCAGCTGGATGGAATATTCCGTAAGGCAGAGGTGACATCCTCTTTAGAAGAAAACTTCCGTGCTGAAGACATCATACTGGCAGAGAATGCCAGCAATCTGCTGAAGCTGTCGGTACTCGAAGCCCGCTTGCAGCATACTGACAGGGTGGATGAAACGCATCTGGTGCTTGCCATTCTGCATGACAACGCAGACAACAATGCTAAAATCATATTGGAACAACACAATATTACCTACGAATTGATGAAAAACTCCCTAATCCATAATAATAAGGTGAACGATGGCATAGGACTGCCAGAGAGTGATTTTGAAGAGAATGCCGCCAGTCAGGGCGCAGGGAAATATTCCTCTTCTAACCCTGCCACGGGGGCTGCCACAAGCAACGGAACACAGCCCGGCAGCAACACACCCGTCCTCGACAGCTTTGGCGTGGATTTGAGCAAGGCTGCCGCTGAGGGCAAACTGGATCCCATCGTAGGACGTGAGAAGGAAATCAACCGTGTGATTGAAATACTGGGCAGACGCAAGAAGAACAATCCCATACTCATCGGCGAACCGGGTGTGGGAAAAAGTGCCATCGTAGAGGGACTTGCACAACTGATTGCCAAGAAGCGCACCTCTCCCCTGCTGTTCAACAAGCGGATTGTGAACCTCGACATGGCGAGTATCGTGGCAGGTACCAAGTACAGAGGACAGTTTGAAGAAAGAATCAAGGCGCTGATACGTGAACTGGAGAATAACCCGCAGGTGATTGTGTTCATCGACGAGATACACACTTTGGTGGGTGCCGGTTCTGCTCCTGGTTCGATGGATGCGGCCAATATCCTCAAACCGGCGCTTGCACGTGGTGTTATCCAGTGTATCGGTGCCACCACGCTCGATGAATACCGCAAGACTATCGAGAAAGATGGCGCCTTGGAGCGCAGGTTCCAGAAGATTTTGGTGGAACCCACATCGACAGACGAGACCTACACCATTCTGAACAACATCAAGGACAGATACGAGTCATTCCATCAGGTGACTTATACCGATGAAGCGTTGAATGCCTGTATCAAGTTGACCGACAGGTATCTGACCGACAGACAGTTCCCCGACAAGGCCATTGACGCCTTGGATGAAGTGGGCTCACATGTACATCTGGCATCTGTGAAGACCCCTCCAGAGGTGGTGCAGAAAGAGCAGGAACTGGCAGATGTGTTACGCAAGAAAAATGAAGCTGTCATAGCGCAGGACTTTGAATTGGCTGCCACCTGCAGGGCGGAGCAGTTGAACATAGAGGCTGAGATAGACCGCCTGAACGAACAGTGGCAAAATGCCCGACTGAGTATCAAGGAGCAGATTACCGAAGAAGCCGTGGCAGAGGTTGTTTCCGTTATGACGGGAGTGCCGATGGAAAGTATCAAGAAGGGTGAGAACGAGCGTCTCCGCGACCTTGGAAATGTACTGAAGAAGCATGTCATAGCCCAAGACAGGGCAATAGACAAGATAGTGAAGGCTATTCAGCGCAACAGAATAGGATTGCGTGACCGCAACCATCCCATCGGAGTCTTCATGTTCTTAGGACCTACGGGTGTAGGAAAGACTTATCTTGCCAAGAAGATTGCCGAACAGCTCTTTGGCTCGAAAGATGCGTTGATTCGTATCGATATGAGCGAATTTACCGAGAGTTTCAACGTGTCCCGACTAGTGGGTGCACCTCCGGGATATGTGGGGTATGATGAGGGCGGACAACTGACCGAAAAGGTGAGGCGGCATCCCTACTCTATCGTGCTGCTCGATGAGCTGGAAAAAGCGCACGGTAATGTGTTCAACCTACTGCTGCAGGTGCTGGATGAGGGCCGACTTACCGATGGAAACGGCAGATTGGTTGATTTCCGCAATACCATCATCATTATGACCAGCAATGCCGGAACACGACAGCTCAAGGAGTTTGGCAACGGTATAGGCTTCAATGCCATGTCGTTGGGCGATAGAATGGACGAAAATGACAAGAAACATGCCCGCGACATCGTACAGAAAGCGCTGAGCAAGCAGTTTGCCCCTGAGTTCCTGAACAGACTTGACGACATCATCACCTTCGACCAGCTGGATCTGAATGCCATCAGGCAGATTGTCGATATAGAGCTGAAGGCGGTATTCGGCAGAGCCGATGAATTGGGCTATCACCTGCAGATTACTGATGCCGCCAAGGACTTCATTGCCGGCAAGGGTTATGATGTGCAGTTTGGTGCACGCCCGCTGAAGAGGGCTATCCGTGACTACATAGAAGACCCGTTGTGCGAGAAAATCATGAACGGAGATGTCTCAGAGGGCGATAAGTTGAATATCGACTACAGCAAAGACAACGGTATTGTCTTCCAACGGACAGAACCATAATGCGCTGAGAAGGTTGCTACTTTATGGCTCTAGAGCAAGAGGAGACTATGGAGAGAACAGCGATTGAGACTTGCTTGTCATATTGGATAAGCCAAAGATAGAACAATCAGACTATGACAATATAGTATATCCCTTAACCGATCTCGGCTGGGGATTTGGGGAAAGTATTATCCCCATTATTTATACAAAGAAAGAATGGGAGTCTATGTCTGCCATGCCTTTTTATCAGAACGTTGAACATGATAAACAAATATTAACATGACATCATCTCCAACGGAAGGCTGTCCGTGCCTAAAATTAAAAGTAACGATTATTGACTGATAACCTCACAAGGCTGACATAATATGTAGTAAAAGGTCTTTCTTATTGTATCTGAATACCGGTTCATTGATCGACCGGACGTCGTTCGGTCAAGTGACTGACCTCCGTCGGTCGATTGACTGACCT
>CALZXH010000029.1 GCA_945830055.1 uncultured Prevotella sp. | reverse complement strand
AACGTGAGTTCGACGAATCAGAAGTAAGCTTGATACAATAAATATAAATGAATTATCTGACATCGCAGGCTGTCTGCTCGCTGCATTTCGTAGCTAATCACGTTGTTCAGTATCTCAAACCAGTCGTAAGTAATTGCCATAATAACTATTGTAATAAGGTTATTCTGTCCTTTCTTGTTCCTTTATCTTCTCGTTCGCTTCATCGACCGCACGACGTCAGCCAATCGACCGACCTCCGTCAATCAATTGACCGACGTCCGTCGGTCAATTGACCGAACGACGTGCGGTCGATATTAGAACCGGTATAAAGATGCAACAAGAAAGACCTTTTATCTAATATTATGTTGGTTTTGTGGACAGTATCCTCTTAGGGTATGCAGGAATCAGAGGATGATACACAATTCACATTATTCTGAATTGTCTAACTTACGTTACTTGAATTTCCAGTTGGCATGGTGTGCATCGCCACATGCAGATTACCATACGTCACATTGTTGTCTGTTGGGGCTTTCGGGTAGGGTGGTGGGGAGTAGATTGCCGTTGACCCTGCAGCCCTCAAAGGTGCACCGGCGGGTCTTGTAAAGATAGTATGGGTGAGAGGCTTTCAGCACCTGCAGGTTGCTCACCCTGATGTCGCTGATAGGCTGCGCTTCGTTGCCGTCGAAATAGATGGCGTATGCAGCCGCCTCTTTGGCTGTGACGTTGTTGATGTCGAAATGGGCGTAGCGGGCTGGATAGTTGCCCCCGCGGTAGCCGAAGTAGTTGGTCTCGAAGCGCAATACGGCGCCTGCAGCACTCTGTATGTTGATGGAGTCGAGATACACATCCTCTATAAAGCCGCCCCGGTCGAGGTTGGACTTGAACAGCAGGGCATTCTTCACATCTCCTATCTCTATGCCGGTCATATACACCCCTCTTACACCACCGCTCATCTCGGAACCGATGCACAGACCGTTGCATTTGCTGAAGAACCGGCAGTCTCTTATCACGATGTCTTCCGACGGTCTGCCCACCCGTCTGCCGTCGGCATCCCTGCCTGACTTGATGGCGATGGCATCGTCCCCCGTACGGAAGGTACAGCGCTCTATCAGCACTCTGCTGCTCGACTCTGGGTCGCAGCCATCGTTGTTGGGGAAATGCGAGTCGATGGTCACCTCGCGAACCGTCACATCCTGACAATAGATAGGGTGGATGCACCAGAAGGGACTGTTTTTCAGCGTGAACCCCTGCAATAATATCCGCCCGCAGTCGATCGCCTCGATGGCACAGGGGCGCAACCGGGTGCCCTCGCCAAACACCCGTTGCTCTACCGGGACGAGCGTTTCGCCCATCTCCCGGAGCCTGTTCACATCCTTCATCTCCGGTGTTTCTCCGTGAGTGCCGTGGACATTCTCCTCGAACTGGTCGGTACCCACAGGCATTCCCCAACGAGCCATCACACCGCCATTGGCATCGATCACGGCATCTCCCTCGCCCGTAATGGCGATGTTCTCGGCTCCGCAGGCGCGTATCATGGCAGACCTGCCGTAAAGCTCTGTGCCCTCCCATCTGCTTCTCACTACAGGCAGGTAGGCGTCGGGATTGTCGGTAAACTGCAGCGTGGTGCCGTGGCACAGGTGCAGGCGCACGTTGCTCTTCATCTCCAACGGACCGTCCATCAGATAGCGGCCGCAGGGTATCACCACCGTACCTCCTCCCTGCTGCGAACAGCGGTCGATGAGTCCTTGCAACTGTTGTCTTGCTTCGGTGGAAAGCCGCTTCTCGGGCGTGATGAGCAGGGTGTCGCAACCCTTGGGTATTTTCACTTGTCTCACGCTGCCCGCTATGAGTGCCGCCTTGCGCCGGGGAGCAACATCGGCAAGCAGCAGTTTTTCATGGTTCAAGGTAGGTTCCACCTTCCTGATACTACCGTCCTCATTATAATATAGTTTGTCTGCACAAACACTTCTTCTCACCCCGCAATGGTAGTCGGGTGCCAGATGGCGTGACAGGTCGGCAGTGTGGTAGAACAGGTAGTCCTGTCCCTTGAAGTTCACGATGGAATGGTGGTTGGTACCGCTACTCACAGAGTCGAGCACGATGCCCCGGTAGGTGTACGGTCCCAGCGGAGAGGAGGCGGTACAGTAGGCTATCTGCGGCTCATGACCGTGGAACGGACCGTTGGAATATGATAGGTAGTAGATGCCGTTGCGCTTGTGCATCCATACCGCCTCAAAGAAATCCTTCGTCCCCTCGATGATATGCACCTTGCCATCGTAGGAAATCATGTCTTCGTTCAGTTTGATGCAACATACCGTGTTCTGTCCCATGAAAAGGTACGCCTGTCCGTCATCGTCAATGAAAACGGCAGGGTCGATGAAATCCCTGTCGCACACCACCCCCTCGCTGTCGATGGAGATGAGCGGATGCCCCAGCGGGTCGGCAAAAGGTCCGTAGGGTGTGGGGGCTACAGCCACCCCGATATGCTTCTTGTCGGTAGGGTAGTAGAGATAGTATTTGCCGTTGCGGCAGATGCAGTCGGGTGCCCATGCCGCACTCCTTGCCCATGAGGTTTGTCGGATGGGGTTGAAGATGACGCCCGCATCGTGCCATTGCCTTATGTCGGTGGTGAAGTAGGCATGGTAGTCCTCCATGGAAAAGGAGGTGGCATCATCCTTGTCGTGACTGGGATAAACCCAGAGCGTGTCTCCGAAAACACGTGCCGACGGGTCGGCACTATAGGCGTGGGTGATGAGGGGATTGCCTTCCTGCGCCTGCAACAGCACGGACAGCAGCACGAAAGAGAGTGTCAGGATATGTCTTTTCATAGGATAGTATAGATAATATGGTCGGTGAGCACCCCATGACAGGCAGGGGGAAGCTTTGGAAACAAAAGTAAACAATTCCGGACAGATAAGCAAATTATTCCCCGCTTTTCGGACTTCAGTCGGCATCTGACAGCCTGTGGTAACAAAAAATGATGTGGATGATGAAAAAAAACGGGAAAAAGTTTGGAAGTTCAGAAAAAACGTCCTACCTTTGCATCCGCAAATCAGACATTGGGGTATGGTGTAATGGTAACACTGCAGATTCTGGTCCTGCCTTTCCTGGTTCGAGTCCGGGTACCCCAACAGAAACAGACTGACAAGAAGTGATGCCCCTTGGGGTATCACTTTTCATTTATACCCGGATATTCCTAAAAAATCCCAATTTATTTTGTGGTTCATTCCATTTGCAGTAATTTTGCAACTCGCATGGAATGGGCTCCCCTTTTCTACAGGAAGGACTGCCGGGCCCGTCCGTCATCATTCAAATACCACTAAACATTTTACATGGAACAGACAAGACAATTGGTTGACGCAATCATAAAAGGTGTACAGGAGAAAAAAGGAACTGACATCACAGTAATCAATCTCACGGGGATAGAAGGCTCGATATGCCGTTATTTCGTTATCTGTCAGGGCAACTCGCCCCAGCAGGTTGAGGCTATCGCCGACGAGGTGGAGGAAACGGCGCGTGTGGACGCACAGCAGAAGCCCGTAAGAGTGGTGGGCAAGGACAACTCCGTATGGGTGGCCATGGACTACAGCGACGTGATGGTGCATGTATTTGTGCCCGACGCACGCGAGTATTACGATCTGGAACACCTGTGGAGCGACGCACCGATGGAGATGATACCTAACTTAGACTGACAGCGAGATGAACAAGCAGAACAACAATAGCAACCCCAAGATGAATATGCCCAAGTTCAACATGAACTGGCTGTATTTCATCGTACTGGCGATACTCGCCTTTCTCTTCTTTACAGGTGGAGGCGGCAAGTCGAGCGTTTCCGTGACCACCTCCTATTCGGAGTTCAAGCAGATGGTGCTCAAGGGCTACGCCAAGGAGATTGTGGTGAACGGCAATGAAAAGAAACTGCAGATGTATGTCACTCCCGACCACATACGCGATGTGTTCAAGCAGGGGGTGAACGATACGGGAACCAACCCCTTTGTGGTGGTGGAATACGGTTCGGTAGATAATCTGGAGAACTTCATCGAAGAGGCCAGGACTGCCAAGAAATTCACGGGAAAATACAGCTATGAAAACAAGGACAGTAGCGACTTGATGAACATCCTTGTCAATGTATTGCCCTTTGTGTTCCTTGTGGGTATCTGGATATTTTTCATGCGCCGTATGGGCGGCGGAGGAGCAGGCGGTGCCGGCGGCGTGTTCAGCGTAGGAAAGAGCAAGGCGAAGATGTATGAAAAGGGGGGTGAGATGAATATCACCTTCAAGGATGTAGCCGGACAGGAGGGAGCCAAACAGGAGATACAGGAGATCGTGGACTTCTTGAAGAATCCTGCCAAATATACCGATCTGGGAGGAAAAATACCCAAGGGTGCCCTGCTGGTAGGTCCTCCGGGAACGGGTAAGACCCTGCTGGCCAAAGCTGTGGCAGGTGAAGCAGGAGTGCCCTTCTTTTCCATGAGCGGAAGCGACTTTGTGGAGATGTTTGTGGGTGTGGGTGCGAGCAGGGTGCGCGACCTCTTCCATCAGGCCAAGGAGAAATCGCCCTGCATCATCTTCATCGACGAAATTGATGCCGTGGGACGGGCACGCTCCAAGAACCCGTCTATGGGCGGCAACGACGAGCGGGAAAACACGCTGAACGCGTTGCTTACTGAGATGGACGGATTCGGGACCAACAGCGGTGTGATCATCCTCGCCGCCACCAACCGTGCTGACATACTGGACTCTGCCTTGCTGCGTGCCGGACGCTTTGACAGGCAGATACATGTGGACTTGCCCGACTTGAACGAGCGCAAGGAGGTGTTCAAGGTGCACCTGCGCAGGGTGAAGATTGACGAAACGGTGGATATCGACTTCCTGGCACGGCAGACTCCGGGCTTCTCGGGAGCAGATATCGCCAACGTGTGCAACGAGTCGGCACTGATAGCCGCACGCCACAATAGCAAGACGGTGGGCAAACAGGATTTTCTGGATGCGGTGGATAGAATCATCGGCGGACTGGAAAAGAAAACAAAGATAATGACGGTGGAGGAGAAACGCTCTATCGCCATCCATGAGGCGGGGCATGCTACTATTTCGTGGTTCACGGAGTTTGCCAATCCGCTGGTCAAGGTGAGCATCGTGCCCCGTGGCAGGGCACTGGGCGCTGCCTGGTATCTGCCCGAGGAGAGACAGATAACCACCAAGGATGCCATGCTCGACGAAATCTGTTCGCTGCTGGGCGGTAGGGCTGCCGAAGATCTGTTTGTAGGCCGTATCTCCACGGGAGCCATGAACGACCTGGAGAGAGTGACGAAAACGGCTTACGGCATGATTGCCTATGCGGGTATGAGTACCCAGTTGCCCAATATCTGTTTCTACAACAACACGGAATACCAGTTCCAGAGACCTTATTCGGAGACTACTGCCAAGGTGATGGACGATGAGGTGCTGAAGCTTATCAACGAGCAGTATGAGCGTGCCAAGGAGATTCTGAAGGAACATGCCGAGGGGCATGCACAACTGGCACAGTTGCTCATAGACCGCGAGGTGATTTTTGCCGAAGACGTGGAACGCATCTTTGGCAAGCGTCCGTGGGTGAGCCGCTCGGAGGAGGTGCTTGAGGCACAGCAGCGGGCACAGGCTGAGGCGATGGCTGAACAGCGTGCCAAGGAACTGGAAGAGGAAAAAGAACAGCAGAACAAAGATAAGGAGGACAAACAATGAAGAATCTGATAACACGCTCCATCACCGGCATCCTGTTTGTGACAGCCCTGGTGGTATGCTTCTTGAATGTGATGGCAATGGCGTTGCTCTTTGCCCTCATTACCGCACTCAGCGTGTGGGAGTTTACAGGATTGGTGAACAGTCATAAGCAGGCAAGCGTCAACCGCTTCATCTGTACTGTGGCGGGCGTCTATTTCTTCCTGTCGATGATGGGTTTCTGTAGCGGACTGACCCCCTCTACGGTGTTCATTCCCTACCTGCTTACCCTGGTCTATCTGATGGTGGCTGAACTCTATGCCAAGGCGGAGGATCCTGTGGCCAACTGGGCATACACCATGATGAGCCAGATGTATGTGGCTTTACCCCTCTCGCTCATCAACGTGCTGGCTTTCCGTGCCACTGCCGTGGGCGAGGTATATACCTATCTGATTCCGCTCAGCGTGTTTGTATTCCTTTGGATGAACGATACGGGAGCCTACTGCTTCGGCTCGCTCTTGGGCAAGCACAAACTTTTCCCTCGCATCAGTCCTGCCAAGAGCTGGGAGGGCTCCTTGGGGGGCTTCGTCGTGGTGACTGCCACTGCTGCAGTCATCTGGTACTATACCGAACTGTATGGGGTGAACGAGTTGCATCTGGATCTCTGCCAATGGATTGGTCTGGGACTGGTCGTTGCCGTGTTCGGCACCTGGGGCGATCTTGTGGAAAGTCTGTTTAAGCGCACGCTGGGCATCAAGGACAGCGGCAGCATCCTTCCCGGTCATGGAGGAATGTTGGACCGTTTTGACTCGGCTTTGCTCGCCATCCCTGCGGCCGTTCTCTATCTTTACACCCTGACATTGGTATAGTTCCACCTTTTTTGCTGTCTTGTTTCGTTTATTTCGGAAAAAGTTAGTAACTTCGCACCAAAAGGAGAGAAATGCCATGAACGAGAACAATACCCCGATTACTGAAGCCAATTTTGATGCGCAGTATATGGACGGCATCGAGATAGAGCGTATCGACAAGTTTGTATGCGATGAGATGGACCGCCAGATTCACCGCTATATCAAGGCTATGCACGGTAGCAAGGAGGTGATGGACAGGTTTGTGGCGCATCTGAAGACCCTGGACTTGGCGACGAAGGAAAAGGTGATAGCCCGCTATATTGACTTCAACCGAAGAGTGGTGAGCGGACTGGACCTGAAACTGGTGCTTGCAAGGGCTTTTGCCAATTACTGCGATACGTATGAGTTCTTCGAGAAGATGATTGCCGACCAGCGGCGCATCTCGTTCTATCTGTATCGCATCCGCAGCAAGTATCTCAGCTATCACGAAGTGTTCGAATGCGAGGGCCTCTTTGGCATCCGTGACGCCAAGGGGAATATTCTGGTGCATCCTCAGTATTCTTTCCTGCGACGCGTGTTCACCTACGTAGATGACCTCACCCCTATGCCTATCATTGCCGAGAAAGACGGCAAGTTCGGACTCATTCTTCCGGATGGCAGCGACACTGTGGTGGCGGATTTTATCTACGACGACATCGCCTTGCGCGACGAGCCCCCGTATTTCGAGGCCCGGCAAGGCAAAAGTACTGTGCTGATTTGAAAAACGGTTTTTTGGTAAACCTTTCTTATAGTTTGTGGGCACTCTCTGAGATTGAAGAGAGTGCCCACAATTATTGGTGCGCTTTTTCAGCGGAAAAAAAGTCCGCATCTTAAGTGTCATTTGTTCACGTCTTTCTCAAATACCACGTTTTTGAGGTCGATTTGGGCCGTATTGCTGTCGATGTCGGTGGCTTGGTGGGTGAAAACGAAGGAGGAAGACTGGATGTCGATGCCATGCACGCAGTTATGTCCCTCTATGCCCTGGGCGGCAATGGCTGTACGTGCCCCGCGACAGATGACATTGGAGATATGGATGTCGGTAAACTCCGGCACAAACTCCACTTTCTCGGGTTTCGCCTCGGGTGAGGTGGCTCCGGCATGTTTGTTCTCGTAGTTGCACTGGAACACGATGGCTTGCTGGGCGATGTCGCTCATCACGATATTACTGATATAGAGGTCCTTGGTCTTTCCACCACGTCCGATGGAACTCTTGAAGCGAAGACCAGTGTCGGTGCCCGCAAAGCGACAGTTGCGCACCACAATACGGGTCATACCGCACACATCCTCGCTACCTATCACAAAACCGCCGTGGGCATGATATACCGTGTTGTTCTCTATCAGAATGTCTTCGCAACCGTTTGCCACCGCATCCTGTTTCGCTTTGCCGCTCTTCATGCACAGTCCGTCGTCGCCGGCATCCACGATGCTGTTGACAATCAGTGCCTGATGGCAGTCGCTGAGGTCGATGGCATCTCCATTCTGGGCATTCCACGGGCAGCGTACGGTGATGCCGTCGATGATGATGTTGCGGCAGTTGAGGGGATGCACATGGAACCGGGGGGCGTTCTGGAAGGTCACTCCGCTGAAGTACAGGTTCTCGCAGTTGATGAAGCGCACCAGGTCGTTGCGCATCCCTTCCTGCTTCTTGGCGTTGTCAGCGATATTTCGGTAGCCTGACTTCAGGTTGAACGGGTACCACAGTGAACCGTTGTCCAGTTCTTCGCCGCCCATCTCCTTGAACGCTTTCCATTCTACATCGCTCACCTTACTACGCTTTACAGGGCGCCATTGGGCTCCGTTGCCATCGATGATGCCCTCGCCGGTGATGGCGATGTTCTGGCACCGGGTGGCACGGATGCAGGCATCTACACGGGAAGCCTTCCCCTCCTTGTCAACATAGAGAGATTTGTCGGGCGAGAAATAGATGATGGCATTCTTCTCTACATGCAGTTCAATATTGCTTTTCATCTGGATAGGGCCGGTGAGCCATACTCCAAAAGGCACGACGAGGCGGCCGCCTCCCTGTTTTACAAGACTGCTGATGGCTTTTCTGAACGCCTCAGTATTGAGCGTGATGCCGTCGCCGATGCCGCCGAAATCCTTGATGTTTACCGTGTTTCCAGGGATGGTCGGCAGGCTGGCCTGCTTCAGTTCAACGGGCAGACCGGTGTAATACTTGCTGTAATCGGTGTTCTCTGCCTTGGCGTTGAATGTCCACGCAGTAAGTAAGGCAAACAAGAATAATACGCTTCGTGTCATCTTTTTGGGTTGTTTTAGTCGGTTGGTGATACTTTGTGATTCTTTTTCAGCGGTACTCAGCAATTGCTCCTTATTCGTTGTAACCGGCGGTAAGTTCGCAGATCTTGATGATCACCTCCTGTGCTTTTTGCATGGACTGGATGCTTACGAACTCGTGAGGACCGTGGAAGTTGAGGCCGCCGGCAAAGATATTGGGACAGGGCAGGCCTTTGAAGGAGAGTTGGGCGCCGTCTGTGCCGCCGCGGATGGGGCGTACTCTTGGAGGCACTCCGCAGGCTTGCATCGCTTTCAGCACCAGGTCTATCACGTGCATCTGCGGGTCTATCTTCTCCTTCATGTTATAGTACTGGTCGTTGATTTCAGCAGAGATGGTGTCACTTCCGTACTTTTCCTGCATCTGCTTCACGCATGCCTTGATGAATTTCTTGCGGTTCTCGAACTTCTCCCTGTCATGGTCGCGGATGATATAGGACAGACTGGCTTGTTCGGTGCATCCCTTGATGCCTACCAGGTGGTAGAAACCCTCGTAGCCTTCAGTGGTCTCAGGCGTTTCATCGGCAGGGAGCATGGACGCGAATTCCGTGGCAAGCAGTGAGGCGTTGATCATCTTGCCCTTGGCATATCCGGGATGCACGCTCACTCCCTTGATGTTGATTTTGGCGGAAGCGGCATTGAAGTTCTCGAACTCCAGTTCTCCCAGTTCTCCGCCGTCCATGGTGTATGCCCATTCGCAACCGAACTTCTCCACGTCAAAGTGGTGGGCACCCATGCCTATCTCCTCATCAGGATTGAAGGCAATGCGTATGTCGCCGTGCTTGATTTCCTTGTGCTCCTTGAGGTAGCACATGGCCTGCACTATCTCGGCAATGCCTGCCTTGTCGTCTGCACCCAGCAGGGTGTGGCCGTCGGTGACAATCAGGTCTTCGCCTACATGACTGAGCAGTTCGGGAAATTTCTCGGTACTGCTCACGATACCTTCGGAAAGCACGAGGTCGCTGCCGTCGTAGTTCTTGACGATGCGAGGCTTGATGCCGGCTCCGCTGCAGTCGGGACTGGTATCGTAGTGGGAGATGAAGCCGATGGTAGGCACTTTGGATTTGATATTCGACTTCAGTGTGGCATAGAGGTAGCCCTGATCGTCGAGTTCCACGTCAGAGAGTCCTTCGTTTTCCAGCTCCTTTTTCAAGTATTTGGCAAACACCAGTTGCTTTTCGGTGCTGGGCACTGTGGTGCTCTCTTCGGAGGATTGGGTATCAAACTGTGTGTAATTCAAAAAACGTTGTACGATGTCCATTTCTCAAATGTATATTGTGTGTTATGTGGAATGTGTTTTCAGTGTTAATCTGGTAAAATGGGCATATTTACCGGATATCAATGCAAAAGTACCATAAAATTATCTCATTGCCAAGCAAAAGGCTGGCAGATACATTTAAAAAAACTGAAAAACAAGGACTTCGCCATCGCCTTTTCGTTTTTTTTCCATAACTTTGGACAACCTATGCGAATGAATGTCAGAATGTTCTTTGTCAAGAACGAAAACTGATTTGTAGAAGACCTGAAGCACTTTACCTATAAGAATTATATACCTAAAACAAACAAGACCTATGAAAGATTTGAAAATGTACATCAACGGCAAGTTCGTTGAGAGCCGTTCGGGCAAGTGGATTGATGTGTTGAACCCCTCCACAGAGGAAGTCATCAGCCGTCAGCCCGAAGGAACCATTGAAGATGTAAATGAAGCGTTGGACGCCGCTCGTGCTGCCCAGAAGTCATGGGCTGCCCTGCCTGCCGTACAGCGCGCCGAATACCTAAACAAAATTGCTGCGGGAATACGTGCCCGCAGGGATGAGTTTATCGACATCATCATGCGCGAACAGGGTAAGACACTGACATGGGCTACTGTGGAGGTGGATGTTACTGCTGTTTATTTTGACTATATGGCCACTTTCGCTCGTCATATCGAGGGCGAGATTATCCCCAGCGACCGTCCCGGTGAGATTATCATGCTCAACAAGCGTCCTATCGGTGTGGTGGCAGGTATCCTGCCTTGGAACTTCCCCTTCTTCCTCATCGCCCGCAAGGCTGGTGCAGCGCTGATAGCAGGATGTACCATCGTAATCAAGCCTTCACAACTCACTCCGGAGAACTGTACCGAGTTTGCCAAGGTGATTGACGAGGTTGGACTGCCCGCAGGTGTCATCAATATCGTTACCGGCAAGGGTTCGGTGATTGGCAACGAGATGGCTGGCAGCAAGAAGATTGACATCGTGAGCGTGACTGGTAGCGTGAGTGCCGGCGAGCAGATTATGAAAGCCGCTTCACAGAACATCACCAAGGTATCGCTGGAGTTGGGCGGAAAGGCTCCCGCCATCGTGTTCCCCGATGCTGACCTGGAGGCTACCGCACAGTGGGTTATCGACAGCCGTATCGGCAACAACGGACAGATTTGCAACAATGCCGAGCGTCTCTATGTGCACAAGAGCATCAAGAAAGAGTTTACCGAATTGCTGCTGAAGAAGTTTGAGGCAGTGAAGGTGGGCGACCCCTGCAAGGACCATACCGTGGATATGGGTCCGCTGGTAGAGAAACGTGCCTTGGAGAGTGTGGAGGCAAAGGTTGCAAAGGCCGTGGAGCAGGGCGCAAAGGTGCTCTGTGGCGGTCACCGTATAGGCGACAAGGGCTATTTCTATGCAGCTACATTGCTTGACAACTGCACTCAGGATATGGATATCATCCATGAGGAGACCTTTGGTCCTGTGCTTCCTATCGTGGAGTTTGAGGATATCGACCAGGTAATCGCTTGGGCAAACGACGTGGAATACGGTCTGGCTTCATCAGTATTTACCAAGGATATCGACACTGCCGCCAAAGTGACACGCTCACTGGAGTTTGGCGAAACCTACATCAACCGCGAGCACTTCGAGGCTATTCAGGGCTTCCATGCAGGTGTGAAGAAGAGCGGTATCGGTGGAGCCGACGGCAAACACGGTGTGGAGGAATATCTGAGCACCCATGTAACCTATCTGGCTACACACTGATTGTAATAATAAATGAAGAATGAAGAATGAAGAATAGGGCTACGCCTTAGGGAAATTCATTCCTCATTCTTCATTCTTCATTCAAAATCCTGGTGATATCCTTGTCTTCACCTACCATCCAAATGATATCACCGTGGTTGAATATGCGGGTGGGTTTTACCTGTGACAGGTTTTTCTTCCCTTCTTCGATGCCTACCACCATGCAGTTGTAGCGTTCGCGAATACCGCTTTCCTGCAGGGTCTTGCCGATGAACGGGGAGGAGTGGGTAATGACAATCTGCTTGAGTTTCATCTCGCGATTCTCAATGTCGATATCCTCTTCATATACCTCTTTCCTCATCTCGTTGCTTAGCATGGTCAACTGCTCGTCGCTGCCGATGACCTGCAGGCAGTCACCGGGGAATACCATACAGTCGCCGTCGGGGATGTTGAGTCGGCGGTTTGCCCTGAGAATACTGCTCACATGCACTCCAAAGCGGTTGCGGAGAGCGAGTTTTTTCAGTGTCATGCCTGCCCATTTGGAACCGTTGGGTACTATTACGTCGGCAATATGCACATCGCGGTCCAGTAACCTGCCCTCGTAGAGTGGCTTGCGATGCCCCCTTACCTGCGCTTCAATATCCCTCGAACGCAGGTTCTGCACAAACAGGCGTTCCAACTGTATGCTACTTTTCTTCAGCTTTCTTGAGAATATCATGATTATCAGTGCCACCACAGCCAGCGTTATCATCAGCGCATTGGTGAATCGGCTCAGATAGTTGGTGATGTAGAAAATGAAGGAGCAGGCAATGACCACCCTCACGATGATGGTGAAGATAAGGGGCAGATGGTTGAGCCGGCTCTGCTTCCATAAGGCCTGGAACTCCTCGCTGTGGTTCTTTTTCATCACCATGGCACGCAGGAAGGGAGCTATCAGCAGTACGGTGAGTGTGCCGCAGATGGCATTTGCCCACCAGTGCAGTTCCCAACCGGGCAGCAACCGGCGTACAAAAGGCAGGAAAAAGGTGAACATCAGCATGATGATGGCAATGGAAAGAATGGAATAGATGACCGTGTTGCGGCCCATCTGCATCAGCAAACGATGCCAGTTGTTGTCGCCTTTGCGTGTTTGCGGATGACCTAAGGCAATGTGGTTCAATCGGTTGACCCACAACGGGGAGAGATGGCGCTCTATCATGCCGTAGCAGGGCACGGAAGCCCTCATCATATAAGGAGTGAGGAAGGTGGTGATTACCGATACCGCCACCACTACAGGATAGAGAAACGGACTGATGACACCGAGAGACAATCCTAAAGAGGCGATGATAAAGGCAAACTCGCCTATCTGTGCCATGGAGAAGCCGCAGCGCATGGCTGTCTTCAGAGGCTGACCGCTCAGTAGATAGCCCATAGAACCAAATACGGCCTGTCCCAACAGGATGGTACCTACGATGCACAGTATGGGAAGAGCGTAATCTACCAGTACCTGAGGCACTACCAGCATGCCCACCGAAACGAAGAAGATGGCTCCAAATAGATTCTTTACCGGTTCCACAATGCGGATAATCTTGTCGGCCTCCACCGTCTCGGCAAGGATGCTGCCCATAACAAAAGCGCCAAAGGCACTGCTGAAGCCTACTTGGGTAGAAACCACCGCCATGAGACAGCACAAGCCGATGCTGACTACCAATAGCACCTCCTCGTTCATCATCTTGCGCACGGAGCGTAGAAATGCAGGAATCAAGAAGATGCCCACCACAAACCACAGGGTAAGGAAGAACACGATGCGGATGATGCTGGTGAGCATCTGACTTCCACCTACATGCCCGCTACCTGCCATGGCAGAAAGCATCACCATCATCACAATGGCGAGAATGTCTTCAAGTATCAGCACGCTCATCACCAGTCCGGCAAACCGCTGCTGGCGCATGCCCAAGTCGTCGAATGCCTTGTAGATGATGGTGGTGGAACTCATGGCCAGCATTCCTCCGAGGAACACGCAGTCCATCTTGCTCCAGCCGAAAAGGTTGCCCACCGTAAGACCTGACATGATCATGCAGAAGATGATGGTGCAGGTGGCTATTACGGGTGCCATGCCCATCTTCAGTATTTTCTTGAAAGAGAAATCCAGACCCAAGGAAAACAGCAGGAAGATGACACCGATGTCTGCCCAGGTCTGTACGTTGTCACGGTCCATCACCGACATGGTGTAGGGCATCTGCGGACTCACCAGGAATCCCGCTACGATGTAGCCCAGTACCAAGGGTTGTTTCAGACGTTTGAACAGCAGTGTTACGATACCTGCCACTACCAAGATGAGCGCCAGGTCTTTGACCAATTCTGGGAGTTCTGACATATATTATAGAGATGTGTATATCTGCGATGGGAAAAAGGTGACAACCAAAGGGCGGCTAATACCACTGCACGGCGTTGCTGTAGCTGCTACGCTTGTCGTACTTCAGCGCATCGGTCAGGGTGGCTGCGTTGCATCTGAACGAGAAATTGTAACTGGTATATGGCGACAGCACGACTGAGCACGACATGTTGAAGCAGTGCAGGTCGCGACCCAAGGAGGCTGTGGTCATGGAGATTTTCTTGTTCTCGAAATCATATCCTGACGAGAAGCTTACATTCCATCCGTCACTCAGGCGGATGTTGCCGCTGAAGTTCAGTGTCTGGGTGAATTTGTAGGGATACCTCATGCTGCTGTAGTTGAACTCGCCCGAGGTGTTCTCTCTCATGGTGATACCGTAACCGAAACTTATCGACCATGGCATGCTGAAAGTCATGTAGCCGTCGTCATCTGTTTCCGCCTTGCCAGCATTCTTCTTGCGGGCGCCGTGTTGGCCTTTCTGCATCACGTCGTCCTCATTGGTTTCCCTGTTGAATGACTCTTCTTCTTCCAGTCCGGTATTGTTGCGCTCGTCGTCTTTAGTGTCGTCTCTTTCTCCTCTCAGCCATCTGAAGAATTTTGCTACCTTCTCGCTGTTGAGTGTGTAGGAAAGGTTTTGTGACATGCCTTGGAATCTACCGAACTTGCCTTGGCTGTAACGGGTGGTGTGGTCACTCACCCTGGGCTTGCCGTTCTCGTCAAGTTCGTAGGCGTAGGTGGCAAAAGTGGCGTTCATGTTGAAGGTGTAGTTCTTGGTAATCTTGAGACGAAGACGTGTGTTCAGGTCACTCCAGGGACGGATGTCTGTCGCCATGTTATAAGACATGCTGGCGCCCAACTCGTCTATCAGACTGATTTTCTTGTAGCCGCTGCTGTCTTTGTCAGAGCGCACCTTCATTTCCAGGTTGTTGGAAATGTCTACCGATATGCTTCCTGTCTTACCCTTGCCCGGAACACCGTAGAGTCCGTTGGAGTAGGGGGAGTATTCCACCAGCGACACCTTGCCGTTGGCATCCGTCTTTTGGTAACTGTCATAGTAGCCGTAACGGCTGGTGCTGAAGTCGGGAGCATAACTGAAACTTACTTGTGGTGTGAACACGTGGCGGATGGCGATGATCTTGTCTCCGAAGAGCTTGCGCCATGGCACGTACATTCCGTACAGCTTGGTAGAGGCCGAAACGCTGAGGTTCCAGTTGTATATGTTGTAGAAACCGTCAATGGTGTCGGTCACTTCCTTTTGGTTCTCTGTGTCCCAGTCGCGCATGACCTTGGTGGTGTACATGCGGTCGGTAAAGTTGAACGAAGGGTTGATGTTCAGATAGTTGAATAACGTGAAGTTACCACTGATGGGGATGTTGTGCTGCATGCCGTTGCGCCAGTCACGGGTCAGACTGGAGTGCATCAGCTTGTCTTCCTTGGTGCTGATAGAGTTGCTCAACTGTCCGGTATAACTCATCGAAATCTTCTCATACCAGCGTTCCTGACCTGCCATTTTCTTGCGCTTGAAGGGATAGAACCTGCTGATATTGATGTTCAGGTCGGGCAACGTTAGGGCGATGGTAGAGTCTCGCATGTTCTGGTTCAGGTTCATGGTGGTGCTCAATGTCATGCCGATACTCGAGAAGGTGTTCTGCATGCTCACCGATGAGGTCCTTGTACTCTGCGTGTAACTCTGTGGGTTGTACATGCTTGTGAGGTTGTTTCGCTCATAGCTGCTGGTGGCAAAGTTGACACTGGCAGAGAGCGAACGGTAAGGACATGCCTTGGCGTCCTGTCGGTGGCTCCACTGTATCTTGAAACTTGTCTGTTTGGCGTAGTCAGGCATGTTCTTCTCACCCGTAATGGTGTTTTGGTAACTGCCGTAGAAACTGCCGCTATATTTGTAGCGCTTGCGGTAGTTGGAGGCGGCCGATAGTCCCCATGAACCTTTGGTGTAAATCTCGCCCAGCAGTTTCAGGTCCATCTTGTCGCTGATGGCGAAGTAGTAGCCGCCGTCACGGAGGTAGAATCCCCGTTCTGTCTCGTCGCCGTAGGTGGGCATGATGAATCCGCTGGAATAGCTTTTGCTGAACGGGAAGAATGCGTATGGAATGGCAAGGGGCAACGGCACGTCAGCAACTACAAGATAGGCCGGACCAGAAATCACCTCCTTACCTGGGCGCACTTTCGCTCTCGACAGGGCGATGTAGAAGTCAGGATGCGGGTCGTCACAGGTGGTGTATTTTCCATGTTTTAGAAACAGGTCTCCCTTGTCGTTGCGCTTGGAGATGGCACTGGTCAGAAATCCGTCATCCTGCTGCGTATATACTTCGCTTATCAGTCCTTTCTTGGTCTTGAAATTGAAAGCCATGGTGTCGCTTTCGTATTCATCGCGCCCCATGTTGAATATCGGAGTGCCGAATTTCTTGCCGAGGGAGTCCACGGAACCTGTGGCATGCACCAGACTGCTGTCAAGACACATGAAAATCTTGTCGCTTTTCAGGTCCATGTCCTGATAGGTTACGTGTGATTTGCCGTACAAGTAGGCGTAGGCACTGGCAGCTTCGTAGGTCAAGGAGTCTTCTGCTGAATAAAATACAGGAGCGTCAATGCCGTTTTTACGCTTGCGGTTGGCGCTGTCGGCTGCCAGAGAGTCATCAACCGCCTTGTTGCGCTTGAATATCGCCAGCTGCAAGGAGTCCATCTTGGTGGTATCGGGGAGGGAAGAAAGAAGTTTTTCTTTGATCGAGTCTGTGATGACTACCATGAGAGAATCGTCGGTAGGCATTTTGACTGAGTCCTTTGACAGATGTTTTAGGGAGTCGGATGTGAATAGCAACGTATCTGTGGCGGCATCCCATTGCGGTGCTGCGTTGCGTATCGCCCGGTCAGGCAGTGCCGCTGCCACGAACAGCGCCATGAAAAGCATTAAAAAAGTCAGTGTCTTTTTCTCCACGGCTGCAAAATTACTTATAAAACGCCACATATCCATCTGCAATCAAACTATATGTGAACCGTGTTTTAATATTTTAACGTTTCGTAACAGCATGGTCTCGCTTGTCTGTCCGTAGTGTTTCAGTCTATGGTACCGTTACCAGTGCGGTGCCTTTTATGCCCTGTTGTCTGCTGTCAATATGGATGGCTACCAGCTTTTCTGATATGTTTGGAATTGAGATAGTTATGAAATCGCTTCCGCAGTTATGTGGCATTAGGGTGCGTTGAAATGTCTTTTTCCCGTTCAGGGTATATATGCTCACCGTAAAGGGATGGGTGACGGGGATGGTTGTCTGCATCTTGAGTGTGCCTGGTGCCACGCTGATGATGCGCATTTTGGTGGCTGGCAGTTTGGAGAGGTCTTCAATCCCCTCTGTGCCCAACAGCCGCAGCAGTCCGCCCACGGCATTGATCTGTCCGTAACCGTATTCGTTGTTGGGATAGGTCAGGGCGTCATCAGGAGGTGTAGAGGTTTCGGCTATCAGTTGCATGGTCTCTTCTGGGGTGAGATTCGGATTGGCTTGTAGCCATAGTGCAATGACTCCAGCCACCACGGGGGCTGCCATGGAAGTGCCTGAGTTGCTGTTCCATGAGTAGGTTCTGCCGTTATACTCAAACCGTTTGATGTCGCAGGTTGACACGTCGTAGGCATCAGGACAGTTTTCCAAGTAGTAACTGCCGTAGGAGGATACCACGCAGTGACCTGGTGCCACCACTTCGGGCTTCAGTCTGCCGTCAAGAGACGGACCTTTCGAGGATGGGGTGTATAGTTTGCCGTCGGTGCCTCCTGTGAAAGAGTAATCCGCTATCTCACCCTTGTAGTTGCGGATGGTGTTACGGTAGGCGGTGGCACCTACTGCGATGACACCGGGAAAGCAAGCTGGTGCCAGAATGCAGTGGGTGTTGTCAGCATATTCATCCACACCATCATATTCTATGGCAGGGAAGCGTGTGCCTCGGCTGAGGCAATACAAGTGTACGTCGGCATCTTCTCCCTCTATAGAGACAGGCATGATTGACGGCGGAGTGTCGTCGCTGTAATTTTCCCATTTTACAATATAGATGCTGTCGCCAGGCACGAAGGCGTTGGGATAGCGGTAAACGGGTGCCATAAACTGTTGTGGAGTAAGGTGCAAGGTGTCGTTGACAGTGAGTGCAAACGGTCCCGTTGCCTGTATCATCAGCAGGGGATTGGTATCCGTAGTAAAGATATGTGAATTGATTGTTTTCTCTCCCTTCGGTTTGCCAATATGCCTGTTGTACAGCGCCTCGTTGCCGGCGGCTACCACGATGATGCGTCCTGGTCCGGTGAGTCTTTTCAGATATTCGGCATAAAGACTGTCGTTGGAATCCACGGTACAGCGATATCCCTCGCTTAGAGATGCCACACAAGGCAGGCCCCGTTCAGCCGCCTGTTCGAAGATGTACTGGAATCCCAGGGCATCAGTCACCGTGTTGTATCGTTCCAACAGATGTTTCTCTATCAGTTGGCTGTTCTCTGAGACAGCATTGCCTACCAGACAGATGTCACATTCCGGGGCAATGCCTGCGTATTCTCCCATGAAACCGTTGCCTGTGGCAATACCGGCGGTATGGGTGCCATGCGATATGATGTGAGCGTCGCGGGTGTGTTTCACATGGTCTATTTCCTCTATTCCCCTATAATCACGTCCCAAAGGCATCCTGCTGTTCAGAGTGTCTGTACTCAACATGTCCCATAGCGCGAAAACTCTGCAGGTGTCTGCTGTGGGATGTCGGAAGGTAGGATGGGTAAGGTCAAAACCAACATCCATGATTCCCATCACCACTCCTTTGCCTGTGAAGGGTGTCCCATTGCTGTTGGCAATCATGGCAGCCGCTTGCTGCTGTGGGGAGGCATGTATGATGGTGGCTGTGGTGTCCATGGTAAGATGTGCCAGTCCGCGTGCTTCTATTCTTCTGACCCGTTCCTCAGCAGCCAGTGCCGTCATCTTCTGTCGTGGCATGTCGGTCACATAGATGTCTCCCTGACGGCTGATGATGTTGCACCCGTATTGATGGAGCAGGTCTGGTGCGTCGTCCCCCTTGACACATACAAAGGCAGTGACTCTTTCTCCCTGCCGTTCCAGTAGCCAAGGAGATATCTTGTTCTGTTGTGCGGTACTGGCGGATGGCTGTAAAAGGGTGATGATGGCGCAGAGCATGCCCGCCAACAGCCTGTGTGTATGACAAGTAATGATTCTCATTATCTGTAATGATTGTTTGTCAGCACAATGGATATGCCCTGCAAATTTACAAAAAATAATGTATCACAGTTGCAAGCAGAGGATGAAAATGAAAAAGAGCAACCGATTGGCTCGATTGCTCTTTGAATAATTTTAAACATGTTGGATGAGGAACCTTGTTCAGGAAGGCGTGCCCATCTCTGTTTGTCAGCGTTCAATACCTCTGTTGAAGAGAGTTGTCTGCAACAGCAGATTGTACTTGTGGAACTGCTCTTTGGTCAGTACGTAGCGCATATAGCGCAACTCTTTGTCCACTGCAGTGTTCACCATGTTCTTGCGGTCGTCTTTGTTAGCCTGTGCGGCAATCATCATCTCTCCGCAGAAGGTGTGGTGAATGTTCTCTACAGCCTCCATCTGGTCAATGGTCAATCCAAGTGCTTCGCCCAATTTGCGGATGTTTACGCTCATGTCGTAAGCATTGGTGGCTGTTGCTTTACTACTTTCCAAATTCTCTGCAAATGTGAATGTCATACTCAACATTGCAACAACTACTAAAAACAATCTTTTCATCTTTGTTACCCTTTCTTTCTTTAATGGCGCATGTCAATAATAATTGCGCCTTGTTAATACTGTTTTTTGTTATCCTTTTTGTCTTATTGACGATGCAAAGATACGCTGCGAATTGACACCAACCAAGTAATTTTATACACTGTGTGCGCAAACAGTCAGTTTTTTTGACCTAAATCAACAAAAATCGCCTTTATTTGAATTTTAATGTCAGTGACATGCCCCTGTCGGAAAAATTGCGATATTCCGATACGATTTTTGCCTGTTGTGAGTACTGCCATCATCAGTCTTTGGGCGTATATTCTTAAAATAATCTGGGTGTCTGCTTGTAATAAAAAAGTATTTTATAAATTTGCAGGGCAAAAGAGATGAAACCAAGGGAAAATTCTATTAACCTAAAATAACCGATATGTTCAAATCTTACTTACGTTCTTTGGGAATGTTGTGCCTGTCACTCATTCTCACAACGGTCGTTCGTGCACAAGGTGACATTACTGCATCTTGGGATTTTGAAAACGACCTGCCAGTTGGCATACAGAGTGCTACAAACTATCAGGGTGTAACTGCTGATATCCCCTCAACCGTGGAGGGTATCGTGATGCATGTGGATGCCACTAACGGCAAACTCTATTGCATTGGCAGAAACAATGCCCAGTTCAACAGCGGAACCGTTCTGCAGGTGCCAGTAAAATCAACTCAGGACCTTGTCACCGTGAAAGCCTATCCCGGTTACAACAAACTGAATATCGGAGGTGTTGCTATGGTGGAAAACGAGGAAACCCATAGAGCCACATCCGCTGAGGCTGCCCAAGGTTATGTGGAAGTGGTGAGCACCGGAGGATCTTATATATATAAGGTGGAAGTGGTGCAGGTGTCCATGATACAGGAAAAGCAGCTCTATGCCACTGATTTCTCCGACTGGGAATTGTTGTCGGCTTCCACTTCAGAGAGTAATGTGGAGCAGAAAACCAAATACAGTAATGAAAACTTGACCTTCACCCTCTATAACACTGCTTGTAATCCGGCAGGTCAGAATGACAAATTCAATGACAAACTGCCCTTGGGATGGCTTCAGGCACAGAAGGCTGCTGACCCCTATATCCAGACTTCCAAGCTGGCTTCGGTGACAAAAGTGCGCTATGTACATGCCGCCACTGGTAGCAATCGAGGCTGGAAAATGCTGGTAAAGGGTGACGGTGATACAGACTGGGTGACTGTTTCTGATGCTGTGGCCAGTCCTGCATCGTGGTCAGAGGTCAATGTGAATGTGAACCGCACCAATGTGCAGTTGCGCTGGGAAAACCTCAATGCCAGTCAGAATGCCTATATGTTCCAGCTCGATATCTACGGTAATGTGGATCTCTCTGCCACACCTACTCTCGGAACCTTCTCGGTAAATGGTGTGCAGTATGCTGCCGCTGATATCTTTGACGAGCAGGCTGACGGAACCAATACTGCACAGATAGAGATCTCCAAGTCAGAAACCCTTGTTTCTGCAGAGAATCCTCTGACCGACATTACAGCCGACAACGGAGAGGTTACCTCTGTGGATTATGTCGTTGAAGGTACTACTACAAAGGTAACCATCAAGGTGAAGGCCGGTGAAGACGAGAAAGTGTATGTTCTTACAGTGGTACAGAAACCTGACTTCACTCTGACCTACTATGGCACTGGCGGAAACGTGCTCGGCACACAGACGGTGGAAAAGGATGCTGCCATCACAGCCTTCGGATGCGAATATACCGAAGAACTGCCTACTAATCATGTTTTCCGCGGCTGGTATGCCAAGGCTGATGGCGGGCGCCGCTTCACATTGGAGGATGTGGTTACTTCCGACCTCAGTCTCTATGCTCTGGTTACCAAAAACGAGCTGACTGTAGCTGATGACGAACGCCTGTTCTTCAACCTTACCGACATCTATTTTTACGATGAAGACCATGAAGGCTTCAATCTTATCGGTACAGGCTGCTTCCACGACGGACAGCACGGCTGGACTGTCAATGCAGGCGATAAGGTGGAATTGGCTGTGAAGGGACATGCTTATATCGTGTTGGGACTCTGCCGCTACGGTGGCGCATCGGATATTACACTGACCGACAGCAAGGGCAACGTGATTGGCACAGTGGCTGCTCCCGTTTCTACCGACGGACAGTCTGCCTCCTTCGAATACAGTGGAGATGCTGATGTGCTTACCCTTACCGTAAGTTCGGGTATCTACCTCCACAATGTTACCGTTATCAATGATGCCAGCAACAGCATCACACAGAATGAAGCTGGCTATTTCGTGGTGAAGGCTGGTGATGCCAACAACTTCCTCGCTACACTGGAGGTGGCAAATGCCAAGTCAAACGATAACGCACGCACCATGATTTTCGTGCCCGACGGAACATACGATTTGGGTACCAAGGCGCTCACTGCTGTAAGCGGAAACAATATCTCCATCATCGGCCAGAGTATGGACAAGACCATTATTGTCAATGCTCCCGAACAGGAGGGAATCGGTGTGACCGCTACCCTGTTGATTACCGGTAAGAACACCTATCTCCAAGACCTTACGTTGCAGAATGCTCTCGATTATTACAACTCCGGTTCAGCAGGACGTGCCGTATGTCTGCAAGACAAAGGCTCGCGTACTATCTGCAAGAACGTGCGTATGCTTTCTTACCAGGATACCTACTATAGCAATGCCAATTCACAGTTCTACTGGGAAACCAGTGAGATACATGGATGTGTTGACTTCATCTGCGGTGGTGGAGATGTGTATTTCAACGAGTGTCTCTTAGTGTGCAAGTCCCGCAAGCAGAATGAGAAGAACGGTGAGGCGACCATCACAGCTCCCTATACTGACGCATCCAATAAATATGGCTATGTGTTCAGCAACTGTACCGTTGAGAACGAGGCTGCAAGTTACAACTTTGGTCGTGCTTGGGGTGGAGTACCACGTCTGGCATTCTTGAACACTGTGCTCAATCAGCCTTCAGAGATAGCTGCCAAGCGATTCACACAGGCGGGTATGAACGTGGCTGCCGATAAGTTCGTGGAGTACAATTCGCTCGACACCAAGGGCAATGTGGTATCACCTGCAAGCAATGTGCTTACCTTTACCAAGGATAAGACGTCTAATACCATGGAGACCATCCTTACCGCAGAGCAGGCTGGCGAATATAGTCTGGACAAGGTGTTCACCGATTGGACTCCTGCCAGCGATGCCGCACAGGTGAAGGTCAACAGTCTGACCGCCAACGGAGCGGAACTCACTTGGGACAATGCCGGTGAAGGCACCCTCTACGCAGTGTTCCTCAACGACAATCTGCTGGGCTTTACCTCTGCCAACAGTTATGTGTTCACTGAGGGTACCGAGGGAGAGTTCTCTGTACGTTGTGCCAACGGAATGGGAGGTTTTGGCGAGAAAGTGACCGTTCAGGTGGCTACAGGCATCCGCAATATCGTACAGAACACCCATGCCGCCACCAACAAGGTTTACACCCTGCATGGTGTGGAAGTAAACAAGGCAGGCAAAGGTCTGTATATCATCAACGGAAAGAAAGTAATCAGATAATCTTCTCTTTTTCATAACTTATGTAGGGGCGTGACACCTTTTTCCTGTGTGTCACGCCCTGTTCTATACAGGCTTCCGGTTGCAACGTCGGTGCTGTTGTGACAACAAATGTTGAAATAATTCAACAAGTGTGGCGGTTTTTTCGCTTGATTGCATTAACTTTGCAGAAGCGAATTATCTTAGTTATGGAGAATAAACACAATATGTACGTTGCCGTGGCTTATAAGCTGATGGCAGATGAGAACGGAGAGACCGTAGTGATTGAAGAGGCGACCGCTGAGAAACCATTCCAGTTTATCAGTGGTTTCGGCATCACCTTGGATGCTTTTGAAAACCATATCATGCCTTTGGAGCAGGGCGGTACCTTCGACTTTGTATTGAGTAAGGAAGAGGCTTACGGCGATGTGGAGCCGGAACGCATCCTGGATCTGGAACGCAGCATCTTTTCCATCAACGGTCATTTTGACCACGAACATATTTTCAAGGAAGCCATAGTACCTCTGCAAAACGAGGACGGCAACAGATTCTATGGTAAGGTGCTGGATGTGACCGATACCAGTGTGAAGATTGACCTGAACCATCCCTTGGCAGGAAAATCATTGCATTTCGTTGGCTCTGTAGTGGAAAAACGTGAAGCCACCAACAGTGAGATACAGGGTCTTATCAACCGCCTGAGCGGCGAGGGTTGCGGTTGCGGCTGCGGAGACTGCGGTTGCGGAGGTGACTGTGGCGACGGCGATTGCGATTGCGGCGACCATCACCATCACGATTCAGGTTGCGGTTGCGGACATTGTCATTGATAGCATAGGGGCACAACGATGCGCAACAGTTTTGGACACATATTCACTCTGACCACCTTCGGCGAAAGTCATGGTGCTGCCGTGGGGGGAGTGGTTGACGGGATGCCGGCAGGTGTGCCTATCGACCTCGGCTTTATCCAGCAGGAACTGAACAGAAGAAAACCTGGACAAAGCAAGATTACCACAGCCCGGAAGGAGGCGGATGAGGTGGAGTTGCTCAGCGGAGTGATGGATGGTGTTAGCACAGGCTGCCCTATAGGTTTTGTAGTGAGAAACACCAACCAACATTCTTCTGACTATGACAATATGAAGAATCTCTTCCGTCCGTCACATGCCGATTATACATACCAGCAGAAATACGGCATCCGCGACCATCGTGGCGGTGGCCGCTCTTCTGCGCGTATCACCATCAGTCGGTGCGTAGCAGGGGCTTTGGCAAAGTTGGCTCTCCGCCAGTTGGGCATTACGGTTGAGGCTTACACCCAACAGGTGGGGGCGTTGAAAATCACAGGTTCCTATCGTGACTATGATCTCTCTCTTAGGGAAGAAAATCCTGTAAGATGCCCTGATGCCGGGATGGCACGGCAGATGGAAGACCTGATACAGGAGGTGAAGGGTGCCGGTGATACCATCGGTGGCGTGATTGCCTGCGTAATCAAGGGCTGTCCTGTTGGTTTGGGAGAGCCTGAGTTCGACAAGCTCCATGCCTCCTTGGGGCATGCCATGCTCAGCATCAATGCCGTCAAGGGATTTGAGTATGGCGAAGGATTTTCAGGTGTGGAGGCACGTGGTTCCCAGCAGAACGATGTGTTCGTATGTCACGAAGGTGCAGTTTCTACCCTTACTAACCATAGCGGAGGCATCCAGGGAGGCATCAGCAATGGGGAGGATATATTCTTCAGAGTGGCTTTCAAACCTGTTGCTACCTTACTCATGGAACAAGACACCATTGACAAGGAGGGCCGTGCGGTGAAACTGACGGCAAAAGGGCGCCACGATCCCTGTGTGCTGCCCAGGGCAGTACCAGTGGTGGAGGCGATGGCTGCCATCACCCTGCTTGACCATTATCTGATGAACAAAACCGTCCATCTGTAGCTTGTCTGTCTCCTGCTGAAAAGAAAAGCAAGCTGACTGCTTGCATAAATGGGGAAGAATTTTTATATTTGTACAGTATTTGTAACATGTGGTGTGCTTTGCAGCGCACGACAATAATTTCTGAAGAATATGATTGACGTTAAAGAAACTCTGAACAACACCGAAGAGAAAATGGAGATGGCAGTGATGTATCTGGAGGAGCAACTGGCACGTGTGCGTGCCGGAAGAGCCAATGCTGCCATTCTAGATGGAGTCAGGGTGGAATCGTACGGTTCTATGGTGCCTCTCAACCAAGTGGCTAACATCACAGTACCCGACCCACGTTCCATCGCCATCCGTCCGTGGGATAAGAAACAGATCCGTGCCATTGAGAAGGCCATAATGGACAGCGATGTAGGCATCACTCCCGAAAATAACGGTGAGATTATCCGTCTGGGTATCCCACAGCCTACTGAGGAGCGCCGCCGCGAACTGACCAAACAGTGCAACAAAATGGGTGAGGCTACCAAGGTGCAGATCCGCAATGTGAGAGCCGATGTGAAGGACAAACTGAAGAAAGCCATCAAGGACGGTCTTTCCGAAGACCTTGAAAAGGATGCCGAGGCTGATTTGCAGAAGGTGCACGACAAGATAATCAAGAAGGTGGACGCCCTGCTGGAAGCCAAGGAAAAGGAAATAATGACCGTTTAATCCCGTTTCTGTTTGACATATTCCGCAGTATGGAAGGATTGGTGGTGAGAAATACCGGCAGTTGGTACACTGTGAAGACTACCGGGGGAGAGATGATAGACTGCAAAATAAAAGGCAGTTTCAGACTCAAGGGAATCCGTAGCACCAATCCTGTGGCAGTGGGTGATTATGTCACCATCGTGCCCAATAAAGAGGGTACGGCGATGATCAGTGCCATCAGCGACAGGAAAAACTATATCATCCGCAAGTCGCCGAACCTGTCAAAACAGAGCCATATCATTGCTGCCAATGTAGATCAGGCAGTACTGGTGGTCACTGTGAAGAAACCGGAGACTAACACTGTATTCATCGACCGCTTTCTCGCTTCGGCAGAGGCTTATAGAGTGCCTGTGGTACTAGCGTTCAACAAGACCGACCTGCTCAATGTGGAGGAAAGGCACTACCAGCAGATGATGGTGGAACTGTACGAGACAATCGGATACAGATGTGTGCAGATTTCGGCATTACAGGGCGACGGACTTGATGTGCTGAAACAGTGTCTTGACAACAAGGTAACTGTACTCAGCGGCAATAGCGGTGTGGGTAAATCCACGCTTATCAACGGCATCTTGCCTGATGCTAATCTGAAGACGGCAGAGGTGAGCGATGCCCATAATACGGGTATGCATACCACTACCTTCAGCGAAATGCTCGCTTTGCCTGCCGGAGGCTATCTGATAGATACGCCGGGCATCAAGGGTTTTGGTACCTTCGATATGGAGCCTGAAGAATTGACGGGCTATTTCAAGGAGATATTCCGCTTCTCCAAGGATTGCCGTTTCAGCAACTGCA
>CALZXH010000028.1 GCA_945830055.1 uncultured Prevotella sp. | reverse complement strand
TACCGAGGAAGTGTACCTCAAGAGTGGGTTTGTCAACTGCGATGAGAGGACAAACTTCGAGCATGTGGCTCTGGAGAGATGATGTGCAGTCGGCTGCAAAGTTGAGTGTGTAGTCCTCAAGGAATGAGCATCCCTTGGCAAGACCCTGGTTCATCACCCACAGTGAGCGATAGAGACAAGCGGTCTTCCAGTCACCCTCGGCACCGAAACCGATACCCTCAGCCATCAGACGCTGTGATGCAAGACCAGGAATCTGGTCGAAACCGATGAAGTTCGGGTCGTTGATGTCAGCCTCACCGAGGTCGTCGAAGTTAGTTGTGAAGGCTGTAGCTCCCTCTTCCTTCAATACTCTGCGGAGGGCAATCTCTGCCTTGGCAGCATGCTTCACCTTCTCCCAATAAACCTCTTCTCCTGACTCATCAATCTTGATGGTATATGCCTTCTTATACTCTTCAACAAGGGCATCAGCCTCTTCATCAGAAACCTGCTTCCAGTATTCCATCAGGTTGGATACGGGATAGTAGTCAACATGGTAGCCGAGACGCTGCTCAAACTCCACACGGTCACCGTCGGTAACTGCCACATTGTTCATGTTCATACCGAACATCAGGCAACGCACGTCATGGGCGTCGGCAACGGCTGCTGCTACACGAGACCAAACGGCAATGCTCTCCTGTGCCTCGGCACTCTTCCAGTGACCAACGACTACCTTGCGGGGAATACGCATACGGCTGCAGATATGACCAAACTCGATGTCGCCATGAGCCGACTGGTTGAGGTTCATGAAGTCCATGTCGATAGTGTCCCAAGGCAACTCGGCGTTGTACTGGGTGTGGAAGTGGAGCAACGGCTTCTTGAGAGCCTGCAGACCCTTGATCCACATCTTGGCGGGAGAGAAGGTGTGCATCCATGTGATGATACCGATACACTTCTCGTCATTGTTGGAAGCCTTCATGATGGCCTCTACCTCGGCGGATGAGTTGGCTGTTCCCTTATAGACCACCTTGATAGGCAGGCGACCCGACTCATTGAGTCCGGCAACCATTTCCTTTGAGTGTGCATCTACCGACACCACGGCATCACCGCCATAAAGAAGTTGGGCACCGGTGACAAACCATATTTCATAGTTTTCAAATATCTTGTTCATAATTCTTGGTTTTATGTAATGAATACTTTGTTATAAATGATAATCAGGTTATTTCTTCTGTCCGTAGTATGCGTTGGGGCCATGCTTGCGACTGAAATGCTTCTCCACAAGCAGAGGATTCATGGTGGTCCAGGGATTGAGGGTGAATGAGATATAAGCCATCTTTGCCACCTCTTCCATCACCACAGCATTATATACGGCATTGTCGGGATTCTTGCCCCAGGAGAAAGGTCCGTGGTTCTTCACAAGGATTCCGGGAGTATGCACAGGGTTGATGTTCCCCTGCTTGATGCGCTTTACCATCACATTGCCTGTTTCCAACTCATAGTCTCCGGTCACCTCTTCCTCTGTCATGTCGGCGGTGCAGGGAATCTCGTCATGGAAATAGTCGGCATGGGTTGTTCCGATATTAGGAATGTCCTTGCCTGCCTGTGCCCATGCAGTGGCGTAGGTGGAATGTGTGTGTACCACTCCTCCTATTTCGGGGAATGTCCTGTAAAGTACCAGATGGGTCGGTGTGTCTGACGAAGGATTGAGTTCGCCCTCGACTACCTTTCCTGTCTGAAGGTCAACGACTACCATGTCGGATGCCTTCATCTCATCGTAACTGACACCAGAGGGCTTGATAACAACCAGCCCCTTTTCACGGTCTATGCCAGATACGTTACCCCAAGTAAATATTACAAGATTGTGCTTCACCAAATCAAGATTGGCCTTAAACACTTTTTCTTTCAATTCCTCTAACATATCTTTGTGTTTTTATTGTTATTGATTGTACATTGATTTGAAAACGATCCAAAACTTTACGATGATCATTCTCTTAAAAGATTACCAGAAATAAACGTAGAACGCCACTGTGAATCCGAGGATAATGATTGTGTGTACAACATCCCACTTGTTCCAGCTGGCGCGGGTAGATGCACGCTGTTCGGGAGTGGAAGTACCAAACACGAGACCCTGGATCTTGGAAGTGTTGGGAGCCTCGGTCAGCAGACTGACAACAATCACCACAACGATGCAGAACAGGAACATCCAGCCGCAGAAGAACAGCCAGTTGAGGTCATAGAAAAGATACTTGAACACACTGTCTTCCACCTCACCTGCATTGCTGTAATAAACCTTGGCACTCAATCTGGTAAGACCGATAACCATACCTGAAATCAATCCCCACATACCACCTTTGGCAGAGGTGCGTTTCCAGCAGATACCCAGTAAGAAAGCGGCTGCTATACCAGGAGCGAGAACTGACTGCACATCCTGCAAGTAGGTATAGAGTACATCGCCCACACTACGCATGATAGGAATCCACAGAATACCGAGAATCACAATCACCACAGTGGCAATCTGTCCGATAACTACCAGTTTCTTCTCGGATGTATCGGGCTTGAAACGTTTGTAGAAGTCAATAGTGAAGAGCATGGCAGAAGAGTTGAACAAAGATGCCAGTGAACTCATCAGAGCGGCGAGAATACCACAAACCACGAGGCCCTTGACACCAGCAGGCAACAGTTTAGCCACCAGTGTGGGGAATGCTGCATCAGCATTGGGGTTGCCATTGGCAAGCATGGGAAGGAAACCCTCTCCGCCTGCACCTATATACTTCTGATGAAGTGCAAATGCAATCATACCGGGGATAAGGAAAAGGAATACGGGCAGCAATTTCAGATAAGCACCGAAGATGGTACCACGGCGTGCCTCTTTCTCATCCTTGCCCGACAGCACACGCTGTACGATAAACTGGTCGGTACACCAATACCAGAAACCGATGATGGCTGAACCCACCAAAGCACCCAACCACGGGAAGTTGGGGTCGTTGTTGTTGCGGATAAGCTCTGTCATGGTATTGCCATAGTCATTAACGCTTACAGCACCGCAGATACTCATCATCTCATCCCAACCGCCAAGTTCCTTGAAGCCCAATACGAGGATTATCAGAGAGCCAAGAAGGAGTATCGGAGTCTGCAACACAGATGTATAGAGAACCGATTTCATTCCTCCGAAAATGGTATAGATAGCTGTTATCACTACCAGGCCGATAGCTGCAATCCAGAAGAAGTCGATGCCCCACAATTCCTTGATGCCAAACACCTGCTGGAACACCAGGCCACCGGCATATACCGTAACAGCCACCTTGGTGAGCACGTAACTGATGAGTGAAATGATAGAAAGGATGGTGCGGCTCTCCTTGTTATAACGACGCTCCAAAAATTCAGGCATGGTATATACCATAGAACGAGAGTAGAATGGTACGAACACCCAACCCAGAATAAGGATCATCCAGCCCTGTATCTCCCAATGTGCCATAGCCATACCGCTTGAGGCACCTGCACCTGCCAATCCGATAAGATGCTCGCTACCGATGTTGGAGGCAAAGATAGAGGCACCGATAGCAATCCATGTCGCATCTCGTCCACCGAGAAAATAGTCAGCAGAGTTATTGTTCTTCTGGCTGATTACCCATACCACAATTCCCACCAGTGCTACACAAAACGCACCAATGACAAGCCAATCTAAAAATTCCATATTGCGAATAATTGTTTAATTAGTTATATTTTCCTGTTATCTGATAGAGAATCTGTAAGCCGCATGACTGCGATACTTCTCACCTGGCTTCAGGTAGGGTTGCGGCCAGTCTTTCTTGTTGGGAGAGTCGGGATATTTCTGACTTTCCAGACATACAGACACATGTTTCGGATATTTCACGCCGTGCTTGCACTCAATTCCCGTGCCCTGGAAGTTGCCTGTATAAACCTGTACTCCCGGTTCGTTGGTAAACATCTCCATATATATACCTGTGACGGGTGAATAGAGAGAAGCACAAACTTCTGTATCATCGCCTTTTCCGTCCTTATAAGTATTCAGACACCAGTTGTGGTCGTAACCGCCGGCATTCTTGATCTGCTGGAAGGTGGTGTCAACGATGGTCTCTGCAATGGCATGGGCCTTGCGGAAGTCCATGGGTGTACCCTCTACAGGAACAATCTCGCCCGTTGTCATGTAGGTGGAGTCAGCGGGTGTATAGTTGTCTGCATTGATGTACAGTTCCATGTTCGTACCCTCTTTTGACAGGTCGCCGTTCAGATTGTAGTAGTTGTGGTTGGTCATGTTGATGATGGTCTCCTTGTCGGTCTCTGCCTCAAACAGGATATCCAGTGTATTGTCACTCAACAAGGTGTAGGTGGTGGTGGCAGTCACTGTTCCGGGGAAACCGTTGTCTCCGTCGGGAGAAACGATGGTGAGTTTTAGCGTGCTGTCGTTGGGCTGCTCGGCATCATACACCTGATACATCCAACCGGTAGGACCGCCATGCAGACAATGGCCAAAGTTGTTTTGCGGCAACTGGTACTCCACACCCTCCACGGTAATCTTGCCCTGGTTGATTCTGTTGGCATAACGCCCTACGGAAGATCCGTAATCGCTGGGAGAGTTTTCGATGTCAGCATATTGCGCGATATTGTCGTAGCCCAATACCACATCCGTGGCTCTTCCCTCCTTGTCGGGTACCACGAGCGATACTACCCTACCGCCGAAATTGGTAACACACACCTCCATTCCGTTAGTATTTTTCAGCACATATAATTTTGTCTGTTTGCCGTTGATAACGGAATCAAACTTTTCCGGATTAAGTCCCGATACAGTGAGGCTCGTTGTGCTTTCCTTGACGCAAGCAGAAAAAGACATGCCCGTCAAGAGCAGCAAGAGTGGTAAATAAAGTGTTTTTTTCATAGTTGTCTTCGATAGTTTTTTTAAGTTTGAAAAACATTTGTAAATGTACGACATATTTTTGAATTTGCAATGCTAAATTTGTTTTTTTTAATAACAGCAGGCAGTTTATCTTCATCAAAGCATAGAAAAACTGTCATATCCATATACTCAAATAAGGATGTGCTTTCTCGGACACATCCTTATCTGACATTGATTTATACTGCTATTTCAAAACTGTTATAAAGATTAACAAATTTTCCTTGCGCCATCGCTTATCGTTACATTATAAACCTTGGGCGAGTGACCATACTTTTCGGTGAATGCCTTGGTAGCGTTACTGATGAATGCGTCGTACAACTCATCCTTTACAAGATTGATGGTACATCCGCCGAAACCGCCACCCATGATTCTACTTCCGGTCACTCCGTTCTCTTTGGCAAGCTGGTTCAGATAATCGAGCTCTTCGCAAGAAACCTCGTAATCCTTTGACAGACCTTCGTGAGTCTCGTACATCTTCTGTCCTACTGTTTCGTAATCACCCTTTTCCAAGGCGTCGCAAACAGCCAGCACCCTGTCCTTCTCGCCGAGCACGAACTTGGCACGAATGTAGTCTTCTGCACTGATTTCTCCCTTCACTTCTTCCAGGTTTTCCCATGTGCAGTCACGAAGTGTTTCTAACTTGCCTTCGGGATGCTTGGCAGCAATGTGCTTCACCACATTCTCACAGCTGTTTCTGCGGTCATTATATGGAGAACCTGCCAACTCATGCTTCACTACCGAGTCAAGCAATACCAGCTTGTAACCTTCTGGCTTGAAAGGGAAATACTCGAACTCACGGCTGCGGCAATCCAGGCGCATCAGGCATCCTTCTTTTCCGAATACACTGGCAAACTGGTCCATGATACCGCAGTTTACACCGCAGTAGTTATGCTCTGTAGCCTGACCAGCCAGCACCATATCCCATTTGCTCACCTTGTTGTCGCCGAACAAATCGTTCAGAGCGAATGCAAAGCAACTTTCCATTGCTGCAGAAGAAGACATGCCTGCACCGAGGGGAACGTCACCGGCAAAAGCGGTATTGAAACCTTTCACATCAACGCCGAGTTTCTTCATTTCCTGAACGATGCCGTAGATATATCTTGCCCAACTGGTACGCGGACCTTCAGGGTCATCCACCTTGAACTCTACACGGTCTTTAAGGTCGATAGCGTATGCCATCACGGTATTTGTTCCGTTAGGACGTATTTCACACATGATACCCTTATCCACCGCTCCGGGGAATACAAAGCCGCCATTGTAGTCTGTATGTTCGCCAATGAGGTTGATTCGTCCAGGCGAAGCATATATGTTTCCGGTTTTTCCGTCGAAGTGTTTGATAAATCTGCTTCTTACAAATTCTATATCCATAGTATTACTATAATGTTGGTTTATAAATGATTCTTGATTATTTGAGTCCTACCTTGCTACCCCAGTTGCAGAACCAGATGATGTAAGCATAGAAGACAAAGAGTACGCACATGGCGATGATCACGCCTGTCATATCAACGATGGCACCCATCAGAGGCATCAGAACGGCAGCTCCGATAACTCCGGTGTTGATGACACCAGAAGCGGCCTTGGTGTGGGGACCCAATTCCTGGAGTCCGAGGTTGAAGATAAGAGGCCACATCACAGAGTGGAACAGACCGGCTGCCAACATGCACCAGATACCCAACATGCTGCCTGAGAAAAGCAATGAAAGAAGGATACAAACAGCACCGAGACTGAGACAGGAGGTTAACAGCTTGCGGGGTTCGAACTTGGTTAGGATGCCTGCTCCTACAAACCTTCCTACCATCATGCCGCCCCAGTAGAACGAGAGGTAACTTGTCACAACGTCAGCAACGTCAACACCGGCATACTCCGGAAGAAATTCGAAGCGATACTTCAACATGGAAGGAACACCGATTTCCAAGCCCATATAGGCAAAGATACCGAGTGCACCAAGCCATACGTGGGGATATTTGAACACGCTGCTCTTGTATTCCCTTTGTTCGCCTGCATCCTCTGCCTGCTTGCCCTCGTCAATCTTGGGCAATTTCAGCAGCATAAGTATCACGCATACCACGATGGTAAAGATACCGAGACCGAGATACGGTCCGGGCACATACTCGGGAGCGGGAGTCTTGCCTGCGATGATGATCTGTGTGATGAAGATGGGAGCCACGGTGGTAGCTACTGAGTTCAATGCCTGTGAAAGGGTCATGCGGAACGCGCCTTTTTCAGGTGAACCGAGCACCATCACATAGGGATTGGCCACATTCTGCAACATCACGATACCCATAGCTACGAGACACATGGTACCGAGGAATACAGCATAAACATTGGCACCGGCAGAGATGGCGGCATTGATGCCGAAGGAGTTGATGACAAAGCCTATACCCACGATGGCAAGACCCAGCACCAGCGTACCTTTGTAGCCTATCTTGCTCATCAGCAGAGAGAAAGGTATGGCCAACAGATAGGCTCCATAGAAAGCCGAGTTGACATACTGTCCGTCCTGTGCAGTGAGGTCAAATGCCTTGGAGCAGAACGGAATCATCGAATTGTTCATGGTGGTGACAAATCCTATGAGGAAGCATACGATAAACACCACAATCAGTGCGAACGTATAGTTCGGAGTTTGTTTCTGACTCATTTTAAGTTCTGAATTATAAATTGTAGTTAATGGTTTCAAATTTCCGATTTCTCAATCAGAGTCATTCCACTCCAAACTTGTAGATGGTCTTCTGCTTGTACTGCTCTGTGGGACGCAGAACTACCGACGGGAAATAAGGACGGTTGGGAGAGTCGGGGAAATGCTGGCACTCCAAGCAAACGGCAGAGCGTTTGGGGAAGGTAGCACCATGCTGACCCACCTGACCGTCGCAGAAGTTGGCTGTATAAAGCTGTACACCCGGCTCGGTAGTATAGACCTCCAGTGTACGGCCGCTCTTGGGTTCTACTATCTTGGCGGCAAAACTCAGTTCGCCCTCTTCTTTCTTATTGAGCACATAGTTGTGATCATAGCCACTGCCGTTCCTGATCTGCTCATTGTCGGCATCGATGTCAACACCAAACGCTTTGGGAGTGCGGAAGTCAAACGGAGTACCCTCCACCATGCGGATCTCACCTGTAGGAATGCTGGTATTGTCGATAGGCAGATAGAAATCGGCATTGATCTGGCAAATCTGGTCCTCAATGGTAGGAGTAGGATTTGCGATTCCCGTCAGTGAGAAGAATGCGTGATGGGTCAGACAGATAATGGTCTTCTTGTTGGTGGTGGCAAGATACTCTATGGTAAGTTCATTGTCATCGGTGAATGTAAACTCCACAGTCACTTTCACTTCGCCCGAGAAACCTTCCTCACCATAAGGAGAAGTGTAGTTGAGTGCGAGTGAGCGAGGACCCATCTGACGTGCATCCCATACTCTCATGTTGTAGCCTTCTTTTCCTCCGTGGAGGTGGTTAGTACCGTTGTTCACTGCCAGCTGGTAGTCTTTTCCATTCAAGGTGAACTTGCCTTGGCAGATACGGTTTCCATAACGGCCGATAAGGGTAGAGCGGTATATCTCAGTGGTCTCTATCAGAGCCTGAATGCTGTCAAAACCCTGGATGACATTTGCCACTTTTCCGTCCCTGTCAGGAACCATAATGGCTACGATGGCACCTCCGTAATTGGAGATAGCGACTTCGTAGCCTTTCCTGTTTTTCAGTATATACAAATCTGTTTTTTTACCGTTTATTGTGGTTTGAAAATCCTTTCTGTTCAAACCACACAAATTCGCGCAGGTTGTAGTATTTGCCATAATCGTTAATTTTAGTCATTGGTATATACTGCAAAGTAAGGAAAAAAAAACGATAATAGCAAAAGAAAAGAGGAAAAAAAATAATTTTCTCCTGTTTGGCGGAGGTTTCCGACTCTTGCTTAACAAAACTCTTTCAAAAACTCGCCTACCAAGTAGTTGCTTCCACCAACAAAGATAAAATCATCGGGCATGCTAAGGGAAAGTGCCTTATTGTAAGCTTCCTTTACACTTGCGCAATGCTCGCCGTTCAAATGATGTTTCATGGCTCTTTCGTAGAGTTCAATAGCCGACAACGAACGGCGGCTGTCAGCCGATGTGAATATGTAGTAGGCTTCCTGAGGCAACAACTGCAGCACACCCTCCACATCCTTATCATTGACCATGCCGAACACAATGACCTTGTTCTTGTTGGGAAGGGCGGCAATCTGCTTGCCCAGATACTCCCATGCAGCTACATTGTGACCCGTATCGCAAATAACCTGAGGGTTCGTCCTCACCTGCTGCCATCTGCCTTGCAACCCGGTCAGTTCGCATACGTTCTTCAGGGCTTCCTTTTGCTCCAGCGTGCATCTTTCGCGTACGGTAGCGTCAGAGCAGTCACTTACATAACCCATTTCAGCCAGCGTCCTGATTGACTTGAGGATGGTGTTCATGTTGTTTTTCTGATAGTCGCCGCAAAGCGGACTGTCTATCCTTCCCATGCACCAGGTCTGGTAAATGAAATGCCCATCGTCTGCTTTCTCGAATTGTACTACTCCCGGTTTCACCTGTGCGTAAATGATTTTGGAATTGGTCAGGCGGGCCTTTTCTTCAAATACAGGCTTCGTCTCTTCTGTCACTTCGCCTATCACCACGGGCACACCAGGTTTGATGATTCCTGCCTTTTCCTCGGCAATTTGTTTCAGTTCGGTACCCAGATACTGCGTATGGTCATAACTGATATTGGTAATGACCGACAAAATCGGGGTGATGATATTGGTACAGTCAAGCCTGCCTCCGAGTCCTACCTCGATAATCGCTATGTCCACATCCATGTCCTTGAAATACTTGAATGCCATGGCTGTGGTCAGTTCGAAAAACGAGGGATGGAGCGTATCGAAAAACGCTTTACCCTCCTCCACGAACGAAGTGACATATTCGCGGCTGATGGGCTGCCCGTTGATCTTTATTCTCTCCCGGAAATCAACAAGATGGGGCGATGTGTACAGTCCCACCCTGTATCCGCATGTTTGCAATACAGCAGCAATTGAATGAGAGCAGGTGCCTTTTCCGTTGGTACCTGCAATATGTATCGTTGCATAGTGCCGGTGAGGACTGCCGTAATGTTTGTCCAGCTCAAACGTATTGGACAAGCCTTCCTTGTAACCGTCTTTGCCATGCTGTTCAAACGACGGCAAGCACTGGAACAGATATTCAATTACGCTGTTATAGTCCATAATCAGTTGAAATAGTTTTTGAACCGGTTGAAGATAGACTGTTTGGTGAAACTGTCGCCCTTGAAGTTGTCGCTTTTCTTGAAACTCTCAATCATTCGCTTCTCTTCTGACGAGAGGGTCTTGGGAACGTACACGCTGATGTTCACCACCAGGTCGCCCGTACCACTGCCATATCCCTTGACTGCGGGCAGTCCCTTTCCTCTTAGTCTCAGAGTCTTTCCTGGCTGCGTGCCGCTTTCAATCTTCACCTTCAGTTTGCCGCCACTGATGGTAGGTATCTCAACATCTCCTCCAAGTGTTGCTGTAGGGAAGTCAAGCAACAGGTTATATATAAGGTTGTTACCGTCTCTAACAAAGGTATCGTTCGGTTCTTCTTCAACGAACACCTGAATATCACCGCAGATACCGTTGTGAGGTCCCATATTTCCCTTGCCCGGAACGGTCACTATCATGCCTTCAGCTACACCGGCAGGGATATTTATCTCGATAACCTCTTCGCCCTTTACCACGCCATTTCCTCCGCAACGGTGGCATTTGTTTTTGATTACCTTGCCTTCTCCGTTACAGGTGGGACATACTCCCTGGGTCTGCATCATGCCGAAGATGCTTTGGGTGGTATGGGTGATGTAGCCAGCGCCGTGGCATGTGGGACATGTATCTGAGCCCGAACCGTCTTCCGAACCGGTGCCGTGGCAGTGGTCGCAAACCACATCCTTCTTCACCTTGAATTTTTTGGTTACTCCGCTTTCTATCTCCTTCAGGGATAGTTTCACCTTCAAGCGCAAATCGCCGCCCCTATACTGTTTGGGACCTCTGCGCTGGCCTCCGCCAAAGCCTCCGAAACCTGCATGGCCACCGAAAATGTCACCGAACATCGAAAAGATGTCGTCCATGTTCATACCACCGCTGAAGCTTCCGAAGTCGGCACCGCCGCCGCCCATGGGTCCGTTGAAACCAAACTGGTCGTACTGGCTTCTCTTCTGGGGATCGTGGAGAACATCGTATGCCTCTGCGGCTTCCTTGAATTTCTCTTCTGCTTCCTTGTTGCCAGGATTTCTGTCAGGATGGTATTTGATGGCAATTTTCCTGTACGCCTTCTTTATCTCGTCTTCCGACGCCTTCTTGTCAACGCCAAGTACTTCGTAATAATCTCTTTTAGCCATAAGAATAAACCTCTAATTACGTTTCAATCGCCTACTGCCACTTTGGCGTGTCTGATTACTTTCTCGTTCAGCCTGTAACCGGTCTGTATGCAGTCCAGCACCTTTCCCTTCTTGTCATCACCCATTCCAGGTACCATGGCAACGGCTTCATGCACATCAGTATCAAAATCCGCACCCTCGGTATCAATTTTCTTCACACCGATATTCTCGAGTGACTTGATGAACTTATTGTATATCAGTTCCATGCCTTCGCGCAGCACTGCCGGGTCGTCGGTCTTTGCGCCGTTCTGCAGAGCGCGTTCCATATCATCGATAACGGGCAGAATGGCCACTATGGTCTTTTCTCCTCCGTTGAGAATCAGTTCGGCCTTTTCCTTGAGGGTGCGCTTCCTGTAGTTGTCAAATTCTGCCACAGCTCTCAGATACTTGTCCTTATATTCCTCCACCTGTCTTTGCGCCAGTGTCAGTTCGTCTTCCGCCGGTTCTGCCTGCTCTTTGGGGCATGCTTCCCCACCCTCTTCACAGGCAGCCGTATTGTTTTCGGCATCACATTTGTCGGCTGTTTCAGTCTGCACGGATTCAACTGTGTTGTCGTTCATTTCTTTGCTATTCTGCTGTTCTTGATTTTCCATATTCTCCATCATCTGGTTGTTGTTTATTATACTCTTATTATACCAAGAGCAAATTCCGTGCCAATCAAAGGGTATACATTTTTTCCTTTTGCTCCTTGATGCGCTCGTCGTAGATATACTGGTCGTACTCCATCAGTTTGTCGATGGTGCCCGAGGGAGTAAGTTCTATGATGCGGTTTGCCACAGTCTGGATAAACTCGTGGTCGTGGCTTGCAAAGAGGATATTGCCCTTGAACAATACCAGATTGTTGTTGAAGGCCTGTATGCTTTCCAAGTCAAGATGATTGGTAGGAGTATCAAGAATAAGACAGTTGGCGTTCTGCAGTTGCATGCGTGCAATCATACATCTCATCTTTTCGCCTCCTGACAGCACATTCACTTTTTTCTGCACGTCCTCGTCCTTGAACAGCATTCTTCCCAAGAAACTCTTCATCTGCACCTCATTGCCTTTGCCAAACTGGCTCAGCCAGTCCACCAGATTCATCTCGGAATCAAAGAATGAGGTATTGTCCAGCGGCAGATAGGCGGTGGTGATGGTCACACCCCATTTGTAGTCGCCTCCATCGGCCTGCCTGTTGCCGTTGATAATCTCAAAAAGGGCGGTCATGGCCTTGGGGTTGTGGCTCAGGAATACGGTTTTCTGTCCTTTCTCAATCGTAAAGTTCACATTGTCAAATAGCACGCTTCCGTCGGCATCCAGCGCCTTCAGATTGTTCACCTCAAGAATCTGTGTACCGGGTTCGCGCTCCATCTGAAAGATGATACCGGGATATTTGCGCGATGAGGGGCGTATTTCCTCCACGGTGAGTTTTTCCAGCATCTTCTTTCTTGATGTGGTCTGCTTGCTCTTTGCCACATTGGCAGAGAATCGGCGGATAAACTCCTCCAGTTCCTTACGCTTCTCCTCGGCTTTCTGCTTTTGGTTCTGAGCCTGTCTCAAGGCAAGCTGCGAACTCTCGTACCAGAAAGAGTAGTTGCCAGAGAAAACGGTTATCTTGCCGAAGTCGATATCAATGGTCTGTGTAGAAACGGCATCCAGGAAGTGCCTGTCGTGAGATACTACCAATACGGTCTGCTCTACGTTGCTCAGGTATTCTTCCAGCCACTGCACGGTGTCGAGGTCGAGGTCGTTGGTAGGCTCGTCGAGAAGCAGGTTGTCAGGATTACCGAACAGTGCTTTTGCAAGCATCACCCTCACCTTCTGGTTGTTCGACAATTCGGACATTTGCTTGTAGTGCTCGGTCTCCTTCACACCCAGGTTCTGGAGCAGCTGGGCAGCTTCGCTCTCTGCCCCCCAGCCGTTCATCTCGGCAAATTTCTCCTCCAGTTCTGCTGCCCTGTTGCCGTCTTCTTCAGTCATCTCGTCCTTGGAATACAGGGCTTCGCGCTCTTTCATGTTGCTCCATAGGGGGGCATGCCCCATGAATACTGTATCCAGTACCGTATAGCCGTCGTATTTGAAGTGGTCCTGTTCCAGCACCGACAATCTTTCTCCCGGGCCCAGCTCCACGCTTCCCTTGGTAGGCTCCAAGTCTCCGCATATAGCCCTGAGGAGTGTTGATTTACCAGCTCCGTTGGCACCTATCACGCCATAGATGTTGCCGCTGGTAAACTTAAGGTTCACATCTTTGTATAATACTTTTTTTCCGAATTGGATTGCTAAGTTTGTGACTGTTATCATTGCTTTTCTATTGTTATTTTGCTATACGTCCATGGATAGTTTTCTTACGGGGTGCAAAATTACGAAGAAAATATGGATATTCAAATTTTTCTACAAAGGTTTAACGAAAGTTCATCGCCTGAAGATAAAAATATAGATGTAATTAGAGCATCTTTATCTTGCAAACGATGAAGAGCGATGACGACTCATTGAGATACCTTGGAGGAGTAGCAAAGGGGCTGATTAGACGAATTGACTAAAAAAATGCGCAATTTCTTGCACCCTTTTAATATTTTTCATAATTTTGTCCGCCTCAGAGCAAGAGGAAGAGCATGATTGCTTTCCGATGATACACAGTGTATCATTTCTTACAATAAAAATCATATTGAATATAACATGGATTCAGAATACCTTATTTTAGGATTGAACTGGCATGCATGGACCACGATAGTGATTATGGTGGGCATGGTACTGCTTTCTGCCTTCAAGGTATTGCCACTGCTGACCTGCTGTTTCATTGCTGCGCTGATGATGCTTATCACCCGCTGCGGCGAATATCCTTATTTGCACAGTATTGTTCCCCCTTTAATGGCTGGCATACCATGGTGCAAAAACACTACCTAAGATGGCAGTAACTTGACAAAATATCATCTTCCGACAATAAATTAGCCCAAAATCGTTTTGTAATCCAAATATAGTTTCTATCTTTGTAATTGAAAGCAAATTAGTTATTTTATTGACACTTTATTTCTATTACTATGAAACGACTTCTTTTGGGTGACGAAGCGGTTGCTTTGGGTGCCTTGCACGCAGGATTGTCTGGTGTGTATGCCTATCCAGGGACACCTTCCACCGAAATTACGGAATATATCCAACAGACTCCACTGGCACGCGAGCGGAATGTCCATTCTTGCTGGTGTACCAACGAGAAGACGGCGATGGAGGCTGCCCTGGGCATGTCCTATGCCGGAAAAAGGGCATTGGTCTGCATGAAGCATGTGGGCATGAACGTATGTGCGGATGCCTTTGTCAATAGTGCCATTACTGGTGTCAATGGCGGACTGGTAGTGGTAGCTGCCGATGACCCTTCGATGCACTCAAGCCAAAATGAACAGGACAGCCGCTTTTACGGCAAATTTGCCCTAATACCTATTCTGGAACCTGCAAACCAACAGGAGGCATACGACATGATGGGCTTTGCCTTCGACTTGAGCGAACGGCTGAAAGAACCTGTTCTGTTACGCATCGTAACCCGTCTGGCGCATAGCCGGGCAGCAGTAGAGATCGGTACGCCACGAGAGGAGAACCAGATGACTCCCTCAACCGACCAATGGGTACTGTTGCCGGGAATTGCACGCAAGAAATATGCCGCCCTGATAGACAAGCAGCCGCTGATGGAACAGGAAGCCGCCGTTTCCCCCTTCAACCGAAGAGAGAATCTGAGTATCGGAAACAGAAAAGGTCCCGGTATTATCGCTTGCGGTATTGGCTACAACTACGTGAGGGAAGTGTATCGTAAGGAGGGCGACCTGCTGAAGGTGGGTCATTACCCTTTGCCCGTGGAAGCTATCCGCGCATTGGCGGCTGAGCATGAATCAATACTTGTGGTAGAAGACGGACAACCGGTTGTTGAACAAGAGATAAAAGGACTGCTGGGAGCTGATTACCGAGTGGAGGGAAGGCTGACGGGAGCTTTACCTCGCACGGGTGAACTCAATCCCGACCATGTGGCAGCAGCCTTAGGCAATCCCTCCGTCACGGTTTACCAAGAAGCCAAGCAGTTGGCTGCACGTCCGCCACAGCTTTGTCAAGGTTGCGGGCATCGCGATGTCTATGGTGCCTTGGTGGAGATTATCAAAGACTATCCTGATGCGCGTGTGTTTGGCGACATCGGATGCTATACATTGGGGGCTTTGCCTCCTTTCAAGGCGCTCTCCAGTTGTGTGGATATGGGTGCGTCTATTACCATGGCGAAGGGTGCAGCTGATGCAGGACTGCGCCCGTCAATTGCGGTCATCGGCGACTCTACCTTTACCCATAGCGGTATGACGGGACTGCTGGATGCTATCAACGAGAATTCTCCTATCACAGTGATAATTAGCGATAATCTGACTACGGGCATGACTGGCGGTCAGGACAGTGCCGGTCTAAACAAGTATGAGGACATCTGCATGGGTTTGGGGATGGATCCTGCCCACCTGCATGTGGTGATACCTTTACCCAAGAACATTCCAGCCATAGCCCAACTGCTGAGAGAGGAGATTGCCTATGAGGGAGTCAGTGTCATCATTCCTCGTAGGGAATGTATTCAAACGGCAGCACGTCATGCGCGAGAAGCCAAACAAAAACAACAGTAAAGAGCTGAAAACATGAAGAAAGATATCATTCTGTGTGGCGTGGGTGGCCAGGGCATCCTCTCTATAGCCACCATCATTGGCGAGGCAGCTACCCTGGCCGGCATTGAACTGAAACAAGCGGAAGTGCATGGCATGTCACAAAGGGGCGGCGATGTGCAGTCAAACCTGCGCCTGTCCACCGAAACCATTTATAGTGACCTGATTCCTTTGGGGGCATGTGACCTAATTATCTCCATGGAACCGATGGAGGCATTGCGCTATCTCCCCTATCTGAACGGGAAGGGAGTGGTGGCGACGGGTAGCAAACCGTTGGTCAACATTCCCGACTATCCTGACATCGAGGCACTGCAGGCAGAACTGAAAGCCCTGCCGCAGGTGGTACAGATGGACATTGAACAGGTGGCACGTGATGCCGGTAATCCCCGCGGGGCCAACGTGGTGCTGCTTGGCATGGCTGCCCGTTATCTGGAGATTCTTTCCACCGAACAACTGCGCCAGGCTGTGGCTACCGTTTTCGCCCGTAAAGGAGAGGCAGTTGTGGCAGCCAACCTAAAAGCTTTCGATGCGGGATTGAATGTGCTTATTTGAGAAGAAAGATGATACTACTATCGACAATAAAACAATCATTAAAGATGGACATCAAAGACAAACTCAATAACGAAGACCGCTTCGCGAAGAGTATCGGCGCTCAGTTGACTGAAGCAAGCGAAGGATTTGCACGTGCCGAACTGACAGTGGAGAACCATCACCTGAATGGAGCAGGCGTATGCCAGGGAGGTGTCTTCTACACATTGGCAGACCTTGCCTTTGCTGCTGTGGCCAACGGGCGGGGTACGCTCACACTGGGCATCAGCAACAACATCACTTTTATCCAGTCTGCCCAGTTGGGCGAACGGCTGATTGCGGAATGTCGCGAGGTGGTTGACCATCATAGGTTGCCCTACTGCGAGATACAAATCCGTAAGGCCGACGGCACGGTACTGGCAGTGATGACAGGACTCGGCTATCGGCTCAACAAACCCATCTAACCCCTTGTCAAGGCGTTGACTATCTGAGAAGTTTAACCTATTATTGACACACATATTTAATAACTATGATTCACAACCCAGCTATTGAATGCATGTCACGTGAAGATATGCGCAAACTACAAACCGAACGACTGAAACAGACAGTAAAAACATGTTATGAGAATGTGCCTTTCTATCGGAGAAAATTCGATGAGATGGGACTGAAACCTGAGGATATCCAAACTCTCGAAGATATAACGAAACTTCCTTTCACTACCAAATACGACCTGCGCGACGAATACCCATTCGGACTCAACGCCGTGCCTATGGAACAGATTGTGCGCATCCACGCATCCTCAGGAACAACAGGCAAACCGGTTGTGGGTACCTATACTGCCAAGGACATTGAAAACTGGGCTGAAGGTGTAGCCCGTGTGATGGCTGTGGGTGATGTGGGTCCTGGTGATGTAGTACAGGTATCGTATGGCTATGGACTATTTACGGGTGGTTTGGGTGCACACGATGGCGCCGGACTGCTGGGTGCCGTACAGTTGCCTACCTCATCGGGCAACTCGGAAAAGCAGGTGATGCTGATGAAGGATTTCGGCACGACAGCACTCTGCTGCACACCTTCCTATGCGCTCCATCTTACCGAAGTGATGGCAAAGATGGGGATTACCAAGGAAGACCTGAAATTGCGAGTAGGCTTCTTCGGAGCAGAACCCTGGACCTGGGGCATACGTCGCGAACTGGAGGAGAAGATGGGTATCAAGGCCATTGATATATATGGTCTGACGGAGATGTCGGGACCCGGTGTAGGCGGCGAGTGCCAGTACCAGGACGGCACGCACATTTGGGAAGATATGTTCTATCCCGAAATCATCAATCCCGATACGTTGGAACCGGTGGCTCCGGGTGAAGAGGGAGAACTTGTCTTCACCTCCCTCACCAAGGAGGCTATGCCCATTCTCAGATACCGTACACGCGACCTGACACACCTCATCTATGAGCCTTGCAAGTGCGGGCGTACCGCAGTACGCATCGGAAAGATTCTGGGACGCTCAGACGATATGCTCATCATACGAGGCGTCAACGTATTCCCCTCTCAGATTGAATCGGTACTCTCTGAGTTTACTGTTTATTCACCCCAATATTTCATTACAGTTGACCGTCAGGACAACGAAGATACCTTCGATTTGGATGTGGAATTGCGTGAGGAGTACTTCTCACCCAACCCAGCCAAGCAGATGCCTTTTATCAAGCCGTTCTACGACCGTCTGGTCAGTGTCTGCGGCATCAAGCCAAACATCCACATCCTGCCTCCTGGCACTATCGAGCGTTCCAACGGAAAAGCAAAGCACGTGAACGACAAACGAACACATCTCACCAACTGGAAGTAACTCAATGCAATGAAAATATTCAATGACGAATTAGTGGCAGAGGCGGCTCGCGTGAACCATGTGGCCGACCTCTCGCACGCCACTATCGGCGAGACCCTTTTGGTAGCACAATATCTGGAACAGAAGACGGGTATTCCCTTTATCCGCATGGATCAAGGGTCACCCGGACTGCCTGCCAACCGCTACGGCATCGAGGCTGAGAAGCGGGCATTGGATGCGGGTATTGGTGCACAGTATCCTCCGGCTGCCGGTATTCCTGAGTTGAAGGAGGCAGCCAGCAAGTTTGTCAAAGCCTTCATCAATATTGATATATCACCACGTGCATGTATTCCTACCGTAGGAAGCGTGGCGGGATCCTTCGGCGGGTTCATCGCCTGCTGTCAGCGGAAGTGTTATCCGCAGATGGGAAAGGTGCTCTTTATCGATCCGGGGTTCCCCATTCAGAAATCCCAACTCCGTGTACTGGGAATCGAATGGAGGGAGTTCGACATCTTCCCCTACCGGGGAGAGGCGTTGCGGACCAAATTGGAGGAGGAACTGAGTGCTGGTGACATAGCAGTCATCATCTACAGCAACCCCAACAATCCCGCATGGATTTCCTTAGAGGAAGAGGAGCTTCAGATTATCGGAGAACTGGCCACACGCCATGATGTCATCGTGATGGAAGACCTGGCCTATTTTGCCATGGACAGCCGTCATGACCTGAGCCGTCCTTACGAACCTCCTTTCGTACGAACGGTGGCGCGCTATACTGATAACTACCTGCTGATGCTTTCTTCTTCAAAAATCTTCTCCTATGCCGGACAACGAATGGCTTTGGTCTGCATTTCCGATCGCCTTTTCGACCGGCAGTTTCCTGCTTTTGTAGCTCGCTATCATGACCAAGGGCTCTTCGGACCGACCTTCATTGCCAGCATCCAGTATATGATCACTTCAGGATGTACTGCCACTACGCAGATGGGCTATGCCCGCATGCTGCAGCTCAGTTGCGAGGGAAAGATCAACTTTGTCGAAGACACGCGCGAATATGCTGTCAGAGCTGAGAAAATGAAGAAGATATTCTGTGATAACGGCTTCACCATCACTTATCCTCGTGATGTAAGTGAACCAATAGGCGATGGCTTCTTCTTCTCGCTCTCCTACCCTGGCATGAGCGGTTCACAACTGGTGAGAGAATTGATAGGCTATGGTGTTTCAAGCATCAACCTTGACACTACAGGATCCCTGCAACAAGGGGTGCGTGCCTGCACCTCACGGATGCGTGAGGAACTCTATCCCATATTGGAGGAACGGATGATTCAGTTTAAGGAAGACCACAGCATCTGACGGGCAATATATACGGTTGAATCATTGACAATAAAACAGAACAAATGATGACCATCACATTAATTCAACAAGATATTGAATGGGCAAATCCAGTAGCCAATCAGCAGACAGCCGAACGGCTGATTACGGAAGCTCCCAAGAGCGACCTCTATGTATTGCCAGAGATGTGGAGCACCGGCTTTGCCACCGAACCTGAGGGAATTGCCGAACGTAACGGGGCTTCGCTTGACTGGATGATACGACTATCAAAACGGTTGGATGCTGCCATTGCCGGAAGTATTGCCACCGAGGAGCATGGCAACTATTACAACCGCTTCTATTTTGTCAAGCCTACAGGAGAAGTAGCCCGCTACGACAAGCGCCATCTGTTTACTTACGGGGGTGAGCATCATCGTTATACAGCCGGTCGGGAGAAAACGGTTGTTGAATGGCGTGGCGTGCGTTTCCTTCTACAGATATGCTACGATTTGCGTTTCCCCATCTTTTCCCGCAACACAGCAGAGGGAACTGGGGCATACGATATTGTCCTCTATGTCGCCTCCTGGCCCTCCTCCCGTCGGGAGCCGTGGGACCTACTGTTGCGTGCCCGTGCCATTGAGAACCAGTCTTACGTTTGCGGTGTAAACCGCATCGGGAAAGACCCTGCCTGCGAATACAACGGAGGCACCTGTTTCATTGATGCCTACGGTCGCACTCTTTCGGCATGTCCCGATGGAGTAGCATCAGCCATCACCTGCACATTGGAGTTGGAGAAACTACGTGCTTTCCGCCAGAAATTCCCAGTCTTGGGCGACAGAGACTAATCGGGCAACCACCGAAAGCCAACAGAAGGTACCATCCTAAGTGTCGTCATCTTATATGAACAAAATGACATTTGTTCCGTCATCCATTCCTTGAGAGCTTGCCATCAATGCTGTAACGTTCATTATGTATGGCATAGACAAGTATAAGGCAAAGAAAGGTAGCCGGCGTATATCTGAAGCCACACTACTCTCACTGGCTGTCATCGGTGGAAGTTTAGGAGCCTGGGCAGGTATGAAACTATGGCATCACAAGACATTGCACAAAAAGTTCAAGTATGGAATTCCCTTAATAATCATCCTGCAGATTGTCCTAATGGTTTATCTGCACACAAGCATAGCGTAATGACAAGCAGACGCATAGAGGAAGAGAAGGCAGTGGTGGAACAGATGATACGCCTGTTTTGCCGGAAACATGAGGGGCATGCCGAACTATGCCCAAGTTGCAGGCAACTGTTGGATTATGCCCACAGCCGACTTGACAGATGCCGTTTCGGCAATGACAAGCCCACCTGCAAGAAATGCCCCATCCATTGCTATCGACCGGAGATGAAGGAAAAGATAAGGACAATCATGCGCTGGTCGGGACCGAGGATGATACTCCATCATCCACTGGCTGCCATCAGACATTTGTTACGAGAGATGAAATGAATAAACGTATAAAGACATGTATCAGAAACGATTTATGAATCAAAAAAGGTGATAACTTATGGGCAGTTCGTGAATGCCCTAAATGCATATAAAGTCCAACATGCTTTATATCTGGACATGGGCAGAGGTTGGAACTATGCTTGGTATCGTGACAAGGAAGGAAAAGTATATGAACGATTCCCTGAGAGCAAGAAAGAAGCAAGTTACAAATACAGAACCAACTGGATAACTTTCTACAAATAACAAATTAAGAAATCCTAGTATATAGACCTTTTTTGACTGCTTACAACTAAAGATTATGAAACATCAATCGTATTATATCAGATAGCCGTATTTCTTCAATATGGCCTCCACCTTATCTTTATTTGCCGTATCCACAAGCACTATGTATTTCTCTGCCTTGAGGACATATTCGCGCAAATCAGGCTCTGTGGCGAATATGCGTTGCAGTTCCTTGTTTTCAGGCGGAAGTTGTAGTAAAGAGTATTTCTTGCCGGGTCCTTTCAGTGGAGTGCATCTGGCAAGCAAAGAGGAGAAAAAGGCCTCCCAGTTGGCAGACGGACTGTCGCATACGTATTTGCGGAACAATGATATATTGAATTCCACATCTGCCTTTTTCTCGCAATTGGAAAGGAACGACTCGTTGCTCACCCTATACATGGTCGGAGACAGGCGTGTGGCAAGTCTGTCGATGATGTTCAGGTATGGATTGTTATCCGTGAGCGATGTGACGACAAGACTCTCTTTGTCGAGTTCAAAGTATTTTATCATCTCCCCTTTCGTACATTCGTATTTGTTGGTAATGCGCATGGCATACCTGCCCAGGTCGGTGACCCGCACGTATTTCATCCCGTCAAAGTAAGAGTGGGCCATGCTCCGGGGTGAGTCGTCATAGGCCAATTCCACTATGCCCATGGTGGCAAGCATGGAGAGATAGGCCTTGATGAAAGGATAAGTGACGTGGGAGATGATGTCATTGAGGGTGAACGAATAATTTGAGAAATCGGATGTCAGTTCCATTCTTTCAAAATCACGCAGGAATATCAGGCAGTCATTCACGGCTTCAATGCTTTCCACCCTTACCTGACAACACAGTCTTGAAACGTCTATCCATCCCCGGTCATGATGATTCCTGAGAGTCCTGTTGATATGGAAAATCATATTGTCGGAGTTATTGTACTCCATATACTTAGCCTTGAAGCCTTTGATATGCGGCAACAGGATATAAGCCATCTGCCCTTTGGTTTCAGTGATTTCGTCGAACATAGAGAAGACAGCCTTTTCCGGGTGTGTTTCGGCAACGTGATACTCGCGATAAAGACAATAGGCACTTAGCAGCAAGGTAAGGGCAAGATGGTCGGGCTGCAGGTTCGACTTGGCATAAAACTCTGGCAGGGAGAGCATTTTCGAGACTCTTTTGACGACCGTTACCGACATTCTTTTTTCTCCAATCTCAATCTCGCCGGAGTCATACAGGGCGTTAAGAATCGGCAGGATGGAGAAAATGCGTGCTTCACCATTATACCTTTTTAGCGATGACGCCTCCTCAGGCAGTATGCTGCTTCCTTCAGGTATCAGTTTCTCCGGCATAAGTTTCTTCAGCAGGGAGCGATAAAAACGCTTTTCCTTGAAAAGGATGTAATGGGTATGGCTATAATGGTATCTGCTCCCGCTATACAGCAATCCAGTTCGTATTGTTATCCATGGCTGTAGGTATTTGTCTATTTTCTGGTGGTCATACCAACTAAATATTCTCTTGGAATCAACCACTTCCCGACCGTACAGTATGTTGGCTTCCGCTTCTGGCACAAAGTAGTTCTCCAATATACGACGGAACAGTTTGTCGCAGCCATCAGGTATTTCCAAGACAGTCAGGTCCTGGTTTTTGTCATATACGAAAATGACGAGGAAATTTATCCAGTCCATCTTCAGTTTGCGCTCGTTGGTTCTCATCAACTCAATTTCAGGAACCGCCTGTTGGTTGCCTTTGGCATCTAAAGAATAGAAACGGAAATTCCTGGTCATTTTCCTATATGGCTCAGCCATATCCATCAGTTCCGAAACACTCTTCTTGTTCAGTTCACGACACAGTTCTTTCTTTGTCTGCGGTGTCGGTATCTTGACTTCCACCGGTTTTCTGTTGTCTTTAGGATATCCGAAAAGGTCTGATATATGTGAAGGCATGTTTTCTTGCTATCTGAATTATTGATTATGTGGAATGATGTGCATTATCCAAGAATAAAATTGATGTCTTCCTCTGACAGTTGTTTGGATGATGATGAATCGGTACTAATGAGTCCCTCGAAGAGTTCTGCTTTCTGTTGTTGCAGCAACTGAATCTTTTCCTCTATGCTCTGCTGTGTTATCAGTGAGTAACTGAGTACCTTGGCGGTCTGTCCGAAGCGGTGCAGACGGTTGATGGCCTGTTCCTCGGCAGCCTTGTTCCACCATGGCTCGAAGATGAACACCGTGTCGGCAGCAGTAAGATTGAGCCCCACCCCACCCGTTTTCAGTGTCATCAGCATCACCATACAGTGAGGGTCGTTCTGAAATCTCTCTACGATGCTCTTTCGGTCTCGGGTGGAGCCGGTCATGCAGGCATAGTCGATACCCTCGGCGTCCAGTCTTTCGCTCATCAGCTCAATGCCGGCGATGAAGTTGAAGAACACCACTGCCTTGTGTCCGTTGGCAACGGCTTCCAGCAGTGTGTCGCTGAGCAAATCAAGTTTAGGCGACTTGATATGTCCGTCACTAAGACTCTCCGGAATGGACGCTATACGCCGCAATTCGTTGAGAGCCTGAAACATCACAAACTGCGACTTGTTGATTCCCTCAGCGGCTATGGACTGCTTCACCTGTTGCAGGTAGTAGATGCGTCTCTTCTCGTAGAAGTCATGCTGCTCCTTGGTCATTTCCACATACAGGGTCTGCTCTATTCGGTCGGGCAACTCTTTCAGCACGTCTTTCTTCAATCGTCTCAACATGAAGGGGAATATCTTTTTGCGCAGTGCGAGCAGCGTGTCCTTGTCGTTATCCTTTTGTATGGGAGCGGCATAGCGGCTGTTAAAATCATCCAGCGACCCGAACATGGTGGGGTTGAGGAAACGGAAGAGGGAATACAGTTCTGTCAGACTATTCTCCACAGGCGTTCCGCTCAGGGCAAGCCTATGATCTGCTTTCAGCAGGAAGGCCGCCTGCGTGGTCTGTGTGGTGGTGTTCTTGATGTTCTGGCTTTCGTCGAGTATGACATAGTGGAATGTCTGCTTGCAGAATGTCTCCACATCATTGCGCACAATGGCGTAGGTCGTGAGAATCACCTGGTGCTTCATCGCACGCTTGATATCCCTTTCCTGTGCATAGTAGGTATATACGGATAGTTGCGGAGCAAACCGGTGTATCTCATTCTGCCAGTTAAAGAGCAGGCTTCGGGGCATTACGATGAGCGTGGGTTTCTTCTCCTTGGGATAGATGAGGGTCAGCACACCGATGGTCTGTACAGTCTTTCCGAGTCCCATGTCATCGGCGAGACAGCCACCGAGCTTGTTGTCATACAGGTATTTTATCCATTTGATGCCCTCCTTCTGATAAGGTCGCAGTTCTGCCTTCAGACTCTTGGTGGCAAGAGTTTGTTTCTGCAGTTTGTTGAAGCCCTCATACACTTCGCGGTGATGCTTGAACGCGTCACCTTCCAAAGGTCCGTTGATAAGGTCTTCAATCTCTGGCAGGTCAAAGAACGATACCTTTATCTTGCCATCCTTTCCTTTCTTCTGTTTGAAAATCCGTTCCAGTCTCCGCATATAACCGTCCTCCAGTATGGCACGGTTGCCGTCAGACAGTTGGATATACTTTCTCGTTCCATATTGTGAAAACAACTGTTGCAGCGTGAAGGTCTCATCGCCGAGTGTCACCTCCGCTTCCCCTTCGAGGAAGTCTATGCCCGACGAAAGTTTGACATTCAGTTGCGGCATCATCGGCTTCACCTTGTATTCGCGCAGTTTCTCTGCCCCGATGAGTTCATATCTTTTCAGCAGTGAGGGCAGTGCCTGAAGCAGGAAGGGACCTGCAGTTTCTGCCGGAATCACAAAGAGGTTGTTCTCACAGTAAACGTTTTTCTGCGCCTGACGGTCTGGCGCATGTTTTAGGATTTCCTTTCTCAGTTCGGCTGTATAGACATCCAAAGGCAGACGTGACAGATGGCGCACACGTATCTTCCTGTCAACTCCTACGGCTGCCACCATACTGACATCAAACTGCTCCACGAAATCCATCGGCAGTCCGTTCACTTTTTCCACAAGTCTCAGGAACAGGGTCTTGTCTGCATTAATCTTCTCGAATAACAGTGCCAATGAGGGCGTTATCTCACTTTCGGCTGTCTCAATATCATAATCATCGTACTTCACTGTCACGTTGGCAACAAACGAGAAGAACACCGAGAGGTATTGTTCGAGCATGGTGTCGGGGAAGGGCTGGCGGAAATAGTCCAGTTGGCGGTAGTTGTCACCGACAGGCATGACAGGACAGATTTCAGGGTTGTCGCCCAAGGTCATCACAAACGAGTCGCTGAGCATTACAAAGTCGTCACAGCCTGCCACTGACAATATCGGCTTTATCCAGCCATCCTTTTCGGAGAGCATCAGTTCCATGGTTGAAGTGTCATTGTTGACACTCACCTTGTTTGCTTTTTCATCCGCAATATTGTCACATCTTACAAGCAGATAAATCAGATGGGGATAGTCGTTCAGGAGAATTTCCTCGCTGTCTTCGTCCCACGATATCTCAAATGATTTCTCCTCGCGTATCTTGTCGAGCGAACGTAGCAGTTGCGCTTTCTCGCCAGAGAAAAAGTGATAGTCGGGTTCCATTGGCTGCAGAGCCTTACTGACGATTTTCAGTGCCACTCCACTGCCCGTTTTTGTAATGAGAAAAAGGAAGTCTTCGCCACACCCCCTTTCCTGTGTATTTTTCGATGCGTGTATGTTCCTCAACTGGGGAAGAAACTCGTATGGCATATCAGTGATAAATTCTTTTGTAATACTCTGTTTCAGGATTCAAAATCCGTTACAAAATTACATAATTATATCAGGTCCTCATACATGATTGGCATCACCTCCCGGAGTTAGCCTCTTTCACGAGCTCCGCTATCCGCTCTGCTTCGGTCTTGAATGACTTATAGAGCATGGGGCCGTTGCGTCTCATCTGTTCCTGGGTAAATGCGCCGTTCCACAGGCGCATCCCTCCGGCAGAGAGACTCCTGAACCCTGCCGAATAGGAACCTACTTGCAAACCGGCAAGCCAGGCACGCAGGCAGATTTCATAGTCATCATACTGGAATGGGGCATACGCAAACGGGATGTCATGCAGATACTCGGCAAACAAGGGGCGGTTGATGAACATCGGCGCACGATTGACAGCCTCCACAAACCGGAAACGCCCGTCACCGCTGAGAATCTCTCCCGCTGTCGCCCGTTGGATCCTGTCGAGCGGAAGCGTCATGTTTTCCTCTAAGGTATGGCTCTTGCCGTCTCCATCGTGGAACTTCACGGTAAATCCATCCTGTCCGCCAAGTATCACCATCCGGGGATGCTCACGCATGAGCCGCAATCCCTCGTGTAGCCAGTCAAGATTGTCAAAATCGTCATCATCCTGCAGCAATACCACCACGGGAGCCTGGGCGAAGCGCATACACTTATTGTACATCACATTCTCATACAGGTCATTGGCGCGAACCAGAAACTCATTGCCACGTACCAGTCCCTTCGCCAAGCGCAAAGTATGCTCCATGTCCGACCCGTCATCCACGACAATAATCTCTATAGAGGGGAAATCACGGAGTTTTCCGACCACGTGCATCACCTGCAGCGATTTATTGTGGCTCTCAATGATCACACTCACCTCTGGCGCATTGAGATAGCCCCGTGCGCTCCACGCCGCAAAAGACTTGCCCGGCAACTTGCGTCCTCGTCTCAGACGCTTCGCCAATGCGAGTCTTACCTTATCAAAAAAAAGCAGTAAATCCATCATTACATAAATAACTATGACAAAATTATATAAAAAATAGCATAACCCTTTGATATATGACAAAAATTTCTTCATATCCATCATTTTGGTCATTCACCACCAAACAACCTATAAAAATGAATACTGCTAACCGATTGATTCTATGGTCTGGTCTG
>CALZXH010000027.1 GCA_945830055.1 uncultured Prevotella sp. | reverse complement strand
GCTGAAGCTTAAAATTTACATTAAGAGCTGAAGCTTAAAATTTACATTAAGAGCTGAAGCTTAAAATTTACATTAAGAGCTAAAGCTTAAAAAATGGTTGACTGTATGTTTTTTAAGGTCGAAGACCTTTTACTCTTTAAAACGAAGTTTTTTATAAAATTTGAATGAAATGAAAATTTTAATATTGGGAGCTGGGAAAATGGGAAGTTTTTTCCTCGACCTGCTCAGTTTTGACCACGAGACGGCAGTATATGAGAAGGACCCGAAGCGCATGCGCTTTACCTACAACTGCCAGCGACTGACGACACTGGAGGAGATCAAGGAATTTCGTCCCGAACTGGTGATCAACGCCGTGACGGTAAAATACACCATCCCCGCCTTCAAGGAGGTGATGCCCTATCTTCCGGAAGACTGCATCATCAGCGACATCTCGTCGGTCAAGACCCACCTCAAGGAGTTCTATGAAGAGAGCGGCCATCCGTATGTGAGCACCCACCCCATGTTCGGCCCCACCTTCGCCAACCTGCAACAGTTGTCGGAAGAGAACGCTATCATCATCAGCGAGGGCGACTACATGGGGCGCATCTTCTTCAAAGACCTCTACCAGCGGCTGGGACTGAGCATCTACGAATATACCTTCGAAGAGCACGACCGCACCGTGGCTTACTCCCTGAGCATCCCCTTTGTATCCACCTTCGTGTTTGCCGCGGTAATGAAGCATCAGGACGCCCCCGGCACCACCTTCAAGCGCCATCTGCGCATCGCCAAGGGAGTGCTCAACGAAGACGACTTCCTGCTGCAGGAGATACTGTTCAACCCCTACACCAGCAGTCAGGTAGATCAGATACGCAACGAGCTGAGCGAACTGCTCGACATCATCGACCGGAAAGACGCCAAGGACATGAAGCGCTATCTCACCAAGATACGCGAGAACGTGAGGAAAGACATTGAAGGACTAAAAAGCTAATCTATACTTTCGTTATGGGAGAATATATCGTATCGGCACGCAAATACCGCCCACATTCCTTTGATACCGTAGTGGGACAGGCTGCACTCACCGCCACCCTGCGCAATGCCGTGAAGAGCGGCAAACTGGCTCATGCTTACCTGTTCTGCGGTCCCCGGGGTGTGGGCAAGACCACCTGTGCGCGCATCTTCGCCAAAGCCATCAACTGCGAGCATCCTACCCCCGAGGGAGAGGCCTGCGGAGCATGTGAGAGTTGCAAGGCATTTGCCGAGCAGCGTTCGTACAACATCTTCGAACTGGATGCCGCCAGCAACAACTCGGTGGAGCATATCAAGACGCTGATGGAACAGACGCGCGTGCCGCCGCAGGTGGGCAGATACAAGGTGTTTATCATCGACGAGGTGCACATGCTGTCAACGGCTGCCTTCAACGCCTTCCTGAAGACGTTGGAAGAACCTCCCTCGCACGTCATCTTCATCCTTGCCACCACCGAGAAGCACAAGATTCTGCCTACCATTCTCTCACGCTGCCAGATATACGACTTCGAGCGCATGACGGTGGGCAACATCATCGACCATCTGAAGAAGGTGGCGGCACAGGAGGGCATCACCTACGAGGAAGAGGCGCTGGCGGTAATCGCCGAAAAGGCCGACGGAGGCATGAGAGACGCGCTCTCGGTATTCGACCAAGCCAACAGTTTCTGCCAGGGCAACATCACCTACCAGAAGGTGATAGAAGACCTGAATGTGCTGGATGCCGACAACTACTTCAAGATGGTGGACCTGAGCTTCGAGAACAAGGTGAGCGACCTCATGCTGCTGCTCAACTCGCTCATCAACAAGGGCTTCGAGGGCGGACTGATGGTCAACGGACTCGCCAAGCACGTGCGCAATGTGCTGATGGCGAAAGACGAGAGCACCCTGCCGCTGCTGGAGGCAAGCGATGCCATGCGCCAGCGCTATAAGGAACAGGCAGCCAAGTGCACCACCCCCTTCCTCTACCAGGCGCTGAAGATTATGAACCAATGCGACATCAACTACCGGCAGAGCAACAACAAGCGGCTGCTGGTGGAACTGACGCTGATAGAGGTGGCACAGATCACGCAGGCCGACGACAGTACCGTCTCGGGGCGCCGCCCTAAGAGATTGAAAAGCCTGTTCAAGAAATCCATGTCCCAGCCTCAGCAACCAAGGAGAGTCCCGCAGGTGGCTCCAGCCGAGGCAAGACATGACACCCCTGTATCCGCAGCAAGCTCGGCACGCAGTCTGCTCAGCGAAAGCAGCACCGCCGGCAGACCCAAACCCATGGGCATCAAGATGGACGCCTTGTCCCACTCATGGCAGAACATCAAGACTGCCTCTACGCAAAAGAAGAACGTACTGTTTCCCAAGACGCTCGACAAGGACCATCCCGATGTGAAAGCAGAGGACGAGCACCGTCCATTCAGTCAGGCCGATCTGGAACTGCAGTGGATGTCGATGTGCAACCGTATGCCCGAACGGCTGAGCGGTACCGCCACACGCATGAAAAACATCATCCCGCAGATTGTAAGCTTTCCCCATCTGAGGATCATGGTGGAAAACCAGATCATGATGGAACAGCTGCAAGCCATCCAGGGGAGCATCGTGAATACGCTGCGTCTGCACCTTCATAATGTGGATATCACGATGGAGATGCAGCTGGCGGAACACAAGGGTCCGACGAGGATTCTGTCACGCCGCGAGCAGTTCGAAGAGATGGAAAAAGAGAACCCCGCCATAGGCAAACTCAAACAACTGTTTGACCTGGAACTGGCATGACAGCCACCACAGGCAACACAGGAAAGCCGGCTCCGACACTTGCGGAACCGGCTTTTCTGTTGCCTGCGGTTATATCTTGAAAAAGACACCTCAAATCAGCGGCATCCCCCACTCCTTGCACTGGCTGCGCATATCCTCGGGCCAGATGCTGGCTTGTATCTCGCCTATATGCGCCTTGTGGAGCAGCACCATACACAGGCGGCTCTGTCCGATACCGCCTCCGATGCTCAGCGGCAGTTCGTCGGCCATCAGCTTCTTGTGGAAATAGAGTTGCAGACGCTCTTCCTTGTCCTCTGTCTTCAGCTGGCGCACCAGCGCCTCCTTATCCACACGGATGCCCATCGAAGAGAGCTCGAACGACCTGCCCAGTACAGGATACCATATCAGTATGTCGCCGTTCAGACCTACGGTACCGTCTTCAGCCTCCGTTGACCAGTCATCATAGTCAGGCGCCCTGCCGTCGTGCTTCTTGCCGTCGCTCAGTTTGCCGCCGATACCAATCACAAACACAGCCCCGCGCTCCTTGCAGATGGCGTCCTCACGCTCCTTGGCACTCATGCCGGGGTACATCTGCAACAGTTCCTCGCTATGTACAAAAGATATTTTCTCGGGCAGGAAAGGCTTGATCTGCGGATAAGTCTCACACGTCAGATACTCCGTGCGGCGGATGGCGGCATAGATCCGCTGTACCGTATCCTTGAGATAAGCCAGCGTGCGCTGTTCCTTGGTGATGACCGCCTCCCAGTCCCACTGATCCACATAGAGCGAATGCAGGTTATCCAGTTCCTCGTCCGCCCTGATGGCGTTCATATCCGTATAGATGCCGTAGCCAGCCTCGATGCCATATTCGCCCAAGGTGAGCCTTTTCCACTTGGCAAGCGAATGAACCACCTCAGCCTGCGCGTCCTGCAGGTCTTTTACTGGAAAGGTCACGGCCCTCTCCACACCGTTCAGGTCGTCATTGATACCCAGTCCCTTGAGCACGAAAAGCGGGGCGGTGACACGTCTCAGCCTCAGTTCCGTGGAGAGATTCTGCTGGAAAAACTCCTTTATCAGCTTGATACCCTGTTCTGTCTGCTTCACGTCGAGCAGCGCTTTATAGTCCACAGGTTTGATTAGTTTACTCATTCTCTTCTCTTTGTATTATGATTCGAAAATTTACAAAATCGAATGCAAAGTTACACATTTTATAGTAATATGCAAGTATTTTCTGTAAATATTCATCAAAATGAAAAGAATACGACCATTTTCTTGACAAAGACAACATCCTCCCTCGGCGATTATTATCACCATTTTCTTGTTCCTTTCCAACATTTTTTTGTACCTTTGCAACCGATACCGCCGCCCTTTTGTTTCCGAGGGCGCATATCAGGGTCTCGTAGCTTAGTTGAATAGAGCGTCAGATTCCGGTTCTGAAGGTCGTGGGTTTGAGTCCCACCGAGATCACAGGCAAACACAGAGAGGGGATGAGCCGATTGGCGCATCCCCCTCTCTTTTTACTTTCAGGCACGGATTTAATGGAGTTTATTTTTGGCACGGAAAACACGGATTACACGGCTTTTTAAGGCTTCGCCTCTTACTCTTTAAGGTTCGCAGAACCTTTTACTGTTTTAGGCTTCGCCTTTTTACTTCTCCCCCTTGGGGAAACTGCCCCCGCATTCAACAGCAATTCAGGTAAGTTTGTCGATAAAAACCATCGGCTGCTCCAATTGTCAGTCATTTCCGTGACCTGCCGGCAGTATCAGGGATAGGCGATAAATCTTTCATTTTGACATTTATCTAACAATTTTTTATGCCGTTTTGTTTGCGATTTAAAAATTATTGTTTACTTTTGCATTGTATTTCAATAATGTATGCCATCATGGTTCAGCGCCCGCAGGACAAGAAGTTTCTTGTGAAGATGCTGGATGAATCATCGCAAATCAGAGACCGCAGGAAGCTGGCAAAGCGCATCAAGGCCCTGATCGACGAGTATGGGGTGCCCAAGTTCCTGAACAAGCGCGACACGTTCCTGTTCAAGATGTATCAGGCTTTCGGCTACCACTTTGACTTCATCGCCATCCCCATCATCAAGAAACGCCTGCGTATGGACACCTCCAGAGTGATCATCGATGCGGCAAGACCCCATCTGACCAACCACCTTGCCACCCGTTTCAAGCAGAAGATCGGACAGAACGTCAACCTGCTGGGCGAAGTGGTGCTGGGCAACGAGGAGGCCGACAAGCGCTACTACAGCTACTTAGACGCGCTGAAATATCCCGACATCAACTACATCTCGGTAAAGATTTCGGGTATCTACGCTCAGACCCACGCGCTGAACTACGAGGAGAGCTTCCCCGAACTGGTACGCCGCATGTCGGAACTCTACCAGGCAGCCATCGACAACCCCTATGTGGATGAGAACGGCCAGAAGCGCGCTAAGTTCATCAACCTGGACATGGAGGAGTACAAGGATGCCCACCTCACCATGCGCCTGTTCAAGGAGGTACTGTCCAAACCCGAGTTTCTGCATTACTCCGCAGGTATCGTGGTGCAGTCGTATCTGCCCGACGCATGGGACTTCCAGACCGAACTGCTGGAGTTTGCCAAGGAGCGTTGCGAAAGAGGAGGCGCCCCCATCAAGATGCGTATCGTGAAGGGATGCAACCTGGAGATGGAGACCGTGGTGGCATCGCTGAGAGGCTGGGAAAACCCCGTGCGCCCCAGCAAGACGGAAGTGGATGCCAACTACCTGCACCTGATAGAGCGCGGACTGCTGCCTGAGAACGCCAAGTACCTGCATATAGGTATGGCGTCGCACAACCTCTATACCATATCTTATGCCTACCTGCTCACACAGAAGTACGGCACACCCAAAGACTGCTTCTGCTTCGAGATGCTGGAAGGTATGGCAGACCACGTGTGGAGGGCACAGTCAAAGCTGGGCAACCACGTGATACTCTACACCCCGGTGGTGAAAGACGAGCACTTCCTCAACGCCGTGTCGTACCTGGTGAGACGTATGGACGAGAACACCGCTCCGGACAACTTCCTGACGCACTCGTTCAACCTGCAGCCCGGCACAGAGACATGGGACTTCCTGAAGAAGCAGTTTGAGGATGCCTATGCCATCAAGGACAAGATACCCCACAAGCCCCACCGCTCGCAGAACCGTTTGGAGCCCTACAAGCCCGTGGCACCTGCCGACGAGATGAAGAACGAGCCCGACACCGACTTCGACCGCGAGTGCAACCAGGAGTGGCAGCGCCAGATCTTCGCCAAATGGAAGAAGTCGAAGAGCGACAAGCCCTACTCTATTCCTACTCAGATAGGTGCCGACACCGTGCAGAACGAGCAGGTACACAAGTACTTCGACCGCTGCCAGGACGACGAGGTGGAGGTATGCGAGATGTCGCAGGCCAGCGTGGAGCAGGTGGCTCAGATCGTGAAGATTGCCGCTGAGGACGCAGGAGGCTGGCACAAGACCACCGTGGAGCAGCGCCATAAGATAATGTATGATGCAGCCAACCGATTGGGTGCCCTGCGCGGCGACCTGATAGGCTGCATGTGCGCCATCACCGGCAAGACCGTGGTAGAGGGCGACGTGGAAGTGTCCGAGGGTATCGACTACGCACGCTTCTACACCACTACGATGAAGAAGTTCTTCCAGGAGAAGGACATCGACATCAAGGAGAAGGGCACCGTACTGGTTATCTCTCCCTGGAACTTCCCCTGCGCCATCCCCGTAGGAGGCGTGGTGGCAGGACTGGCATCGGGCAACACCGTGATACTGAAGCCCGCTACCGTGGCAGCTCCCGTGGCATGGCTCTTTGCCCAGGCATTCTGGGATGCCGGCGTTCCCAAGGAGGCGCTGCAGGTAATCATTACCGACAGAGACGCCCTGAAGGCGCTGACCACAGCCCCGGAAATCAAGCACATCATCCTTACCGGCGGTACCGAGACGGCACAGGCCATCACCAAAGCCAACCCCGCTACTCCGCTCTCAGCCGAGACGGGCGGCAAGAACGTGATGATCATCACCGCCTCTGCCGACAGAGACCATGCGATTATGAACGCCTGCACATCGGCCTTCGGCAACGCAGGACAGAAGTGTTCGGCTTGCTCGCTGCTGCTGGTGGAGCGCTCGGTATATGAGTCAGAGGAGTTCAAGACCAAGCTCAAGGACTGCGCTACCAGTCTGAAGGTGGGCAGCGTATGGAATGCCGGCAACATCGTAGGACCGATGATTACCAACCACAACGACAAGTTGCTCAAGGCTTTGGAGACCCTGGAGCCGGGCGAGTCATGGCTGGTGGCTCCCAAGTTCATCGACAAGAAGCGCTATATCCTGGCTCCTACCATCAAATGGGGAGTGCGCCCGGGTAGCTATTCGTTCCGCACAGAGTTGTTCGGTCCGATGCTTTCTGTATGTCCGTTCGACACGCTGCAGGAGGCCATCGATCTGGTCAACGGACTGGACTACGGACTTACCTCCGGCTTGCAGTCGCTCGACGAGAAGGAGCAGAAGCTGTGGAAAGACTCCATCATGGCAGGCAACCTGTATATCAACAGGGGTATCACCGGAGCCATCGTCAACCGTCAGCCGTTCGGCGGCATGAAGCTGTCGGCATTCGGCGGAGGCATCAAGGCAGGAGGTCCCAACTACTGCTCGCTGTTCACCAGGATAAGCGACAAGCCGGGTTCCAAGACCGACTACAAGATGAGCTACGCCGAGGCTTGGGAGAAGGAGTTTGCCCACGCCCGCGACTGGAACAAGTGCTTCGGCGAACAGAATGCGTTCCGCTACCTGCCCGTCAAGGGAGGCATGGCGCTGCGCCTGTTCAAGGGCGACACCGACGAGCAGGCACAGATGATAGCCCTGGCAGCCAAGATATGCGGCACACCGCTGACCATCAGTTTTGATGCCGACGACGACCGCACGGCAGCTCTCGCAAGTACCGGTTGCACGCTGAAGAAGGAGTCGCTGGACGCCTTTATCCAGTCGATGCCTACCTACGAGCGCATCCGCACCTGCAGCCCCGACATCCCCATGGCGATGTACGAGCGCGCAGCTGCCACCGACAAGTTTATCTGTACCGTACCTCCCGTGAAGAACGGCCGTGTGGAACTGATCAACTACATCAAGGAACAGAGCATATCATTTGAATATCACCGCTACGGCAGCATCTCGGAAGTGCCTGCCGTGGAGTAATCCACCCCTATCCTGTCTCCCCGGTCCGCGGCTATAATACCGCGGGCGCCGGGGGGAGCAGGATAATAAAACAAAACAATAGTGCAGATGAAAAAAAGATTGTTTACATTTCTGATGATGGCCATGACCACCATGATAGCCGTGGCGCAGAGTTTCGGAGTGAAAGGCGTAGTAGTAGATGCAGCCGGCGAACCTGTGATAGGCGCCTCCATCCTGGTAAAAGGCAGCGTAAAGGGAACCAAGACCGACGTTGACGGCTCCTTCATGCTGAACGGCATCAAGGAGAAAGACAAGCTGGTGGTTTCATACGTGGGTATGAAGACACAGACGCTCAACGCCAAAGCCTCCATGAAGATTGTCATGGAAAATGAGGATAACATGCTCGACGAAGTGATGGTAGTGGCTTTCGGAGAGCAAAAGAAATCATCGTTCACCGGTCCTGCCAACGTGATTGACAGCAAGAAACTGGAGCAGCGCCAGGTGACCAACGTGATGAGCACACTACAGGGCAACGTGGCAGGTCTGCAATCTTTTACCACCTCAGGTGCCCCTGACGCCTCGCCCGAATTCCGCATCCGAGGCATCAGCAGCATCAACGCAGGCAACAAGCCACTCATCGTGCTCGACGGAGCCCCCTACGACGGCGAATGGAACAGCATCAGCCCCACCGACGTGGCTTCGGTGACCGTGCTCAAGGACGCGGCATCCAACGCCCTGTACGGAGCGCGTGGTGCCAACGGCGTGATCATCGTGACCACCAAGAAGGGCACCAAGGGCAAGGCCACCATCACACTCGACATGAAGGTGGGTGCCAACAGCCGCGCTTCCAAGCGATACAACACCATCGACAATCCCGCCCAGTATGTGGAGACCCACTATTCGGCCCTATATAACTACTACAAGAACAACGGACAGTCGAACGCCGAGGCTTGGGCAAGCGCCAACAACACGCTGTGGAAATCAAAGGAGAACGGCGGTCTGGGCTATCTGCCCTATACCGTGCCCGAGGGACAGTATCTGATAGGCGACAACGGCAAACTGAACCCTGCTGCCACCTTGGGAAGAAAGGTGACCAACCAGGGCAACACCTATACCCTGATACCCGACGACTGGATTGACGAGACCTACCGCACGGGCGTAAGACAGGAGTACAACCTGAGTCTGAGCGGCGGCGGAGAGAGCGGAGAGTACTTCGCCTCACTGGGCTATCTGAACAACGAGGGTATTGCCTTATGCTCTGACTACGAGCGCTATACGGCACGACTCAAATCGACCTACAAGGCAGCTCCCTGGCTTAACGTGGGCGGCAACATCAACTTCGCCCGCTCTACCAGCAACCACGGAGCCGATGTGAATGACACCGAAGACGACAACGCCAACAACATCTATACGCAAATCTCGCTCATCGCACCCATCTATCCCGTGTATCTGAGAGACGGCAACGGCAATCTGCTGATGGAGCACGGACGCGTGGTGGGCGACTACGGCGACGGACAACTGCTGGGTAGCGACTACATCAGGCCCTACCTGTCGCAGCTGAACGGAGTGACCGAGGCTTCGCTGAACACCAACAAGAAGACCATCACCTCGTTCTCGCTCAACGGGTTTGCCGACATCGACATCATCAGCGGACTGAAAGCCACCGTCAACGGAAGCATCTATTTCAGCAACTCTTACTACACCATCACCCAGAACCCCTTCTACGGCTACGGCTATCAGGTGTTTCCGGGCGGCTATACCTACAAGAGAAGCGTCAACGACTATACCTATAACTTCCAGCAGCTGCTGAAGTACACCAAGAGCTGGGGCAACCACAACATGTCGCTGATGGCAGGACACGAGAGCTATAAGTACAACCAAGACTACCTGGAAGGCTGGCGAAAGGACATGTACTCCTATTTTGAGAACCAGGAACTGAGCAGCGCGGTGACCACAGGAAACACCACCTCCTACTATACCGGCTACAACACCGAGGGATGGCTGTTCAGAGGACTCTACGACTACGACGGCAAGTACTTCGGACAGGTATCGTTCCGACGCGACGCTTCCTCGCGCTTCCATCCCGACCACCGCTGGGGCAACTTCTACTCCTTCGGCGGCGCCTGGATCATCACCAAGGAACCTTGGATGAAGGATATCACCTGGCTGGACATGCTGAAACTGAAGGCTTCGTTCGGACAGAACGGCAACGACAATATCAGCGACTACCTCTATACCGACACCTACTCCATCGATAAGGGAGAGGGCAGCAGCATCGGACTCACCCTTGCGAACATCGGCAACGAGAACATCACCTGGGAAACCGTGACCAACGTGAATGTGGGCGCGGAGTTCGAGATGTTCAAGGGCAGACTGCGCGGCGGACTGGAATACTTCTACCGCAAGACTACCGACATGCTCTGCAAGGTAAGGGTGCCGCTGTCGATGGGCTACACCAGCTACTACTCCAACGTGGGCGACATGGTCAACAAGGGTATCGAACTGGAACTGGAGGGCGACCCCATCGTGACCAAGGACCTGAAGTGGACGGTAGGCATGAACCTGACCAGCTACAAGAACGAGGTACTCTCGCTGAACAGCAGCAACAAATACTCCAATCTGGAGGGACATGAGGGCTACTCCAGCGGCAACTACTTCTACGGAGAAGGACTGCCCATCTACACCTGGCGTCTCATCAAGTATGCCGGACTGAACGAGAACGGAGAATCCACCTGGTATATCCACGACAAGGAGGGCAACCTGACCACCACAACCACGCCTACGGAGATTACCGAGGACGAGGACTTCTACGACTGCGGTACCGCCCTGCCCGACTTCTACGGAGGTTTCAGCACCTCGGTACAGGCATTCGGCTTCGACCTGAGCATCGCCTTCGCCTACTCGGTAGGAGGCAAGGTGATGGACTGGGGCTACCAGAGCCTGATGAAGTCGCCCACATCGGAAAGCACGGGTGAGGCGATGCACCAAGACCTGCTCAACGCCTGGAGCACCAGCAATACCGGCAGCGACATCCCCCGTCTGCAGTATGGCGACCAGTACTCCAACTACACCTCTGACAGGTTCCTCATCGACGGTAGCTGGCTGAGTCTGCAGAACATCACACTGGGCTACACCCTGCCCAAGAAGTGGGTCAACACCTTGGGACTGAGCAACGTGCGCCTCACCGTATCGGGCGAGAACCTCACCTACTGGAGCAAGCGCAAGGGTCTGGATCCGAGAATCGCCATCAACGGCTCCATCGAAAATACCAAATATGCGGCGTCAAGAACCATTCTGGGCGGCATCAGTGTTCAATTCTAAACAGCGGAACAAGATATGAAACATACAATAAGAAACTTCACCTGGGCACTCGCCCTGATGTGCTTCACAGGTTGTACCGAGAAGGAGAATCCCTCTGACGTGGCTACAAGCGAGCAGATAGCTGTCTCTGAAACGGCATTCAGCATGCTGTGCAACGGTTTGGAGGCGAAGATGATCGCCCCTTGCAACTACCTTGGTGAAGACCAGTATTCCACCTGGTATGCCACGCAGGATTTCGGCTATCCCTGCTACATGCTGATCAAGGAGAGCCTGCTCGACGGTTTTCCCGCCAGCAGCACCAACTACAACTACGAGTCGGTATATGAGCAGGCGAGCAACCTGTCGTCTTATACCCTCTACCCCTACTATTATTACTACAGTCTGATCTATAACGCCAACAACATCCTCCGCTACGGCAAGAATGCCAGCGACAAGGATATAGTGGCTGGCTGTGGTATGGCACGCGCCTACAGGGCACTGGCGTATATGGACCTGACCATGATGTTCGAGTTCTACCGCACAGGCAATTCGGAACTCGACGCCAAGGCAGAGGGTATATGGGGACTGACCGTGCCCCTGGCGACCGAAAACACCACCCGCGACGATGCCAAAAACAATCCCCGCATCCCCTTCTACCAGATGTACCGCTTCATCCTCAACGACCTGACACAGGCGGAGACCCTGCTGACAGGATATGAGCGCACGCAGAAGAACAAGGCAAACATCGACGTGGTACACGGACTGATGGCTCGCTTCTGGCTCAACCTTGCCACACGCTTCAGGAAAGCCCCCGAAGACCTTGCCACCCAACTGGCTCACGAAGGCGACAACGATGGCGGCATCGCGCTGGGCATCACCTCTGCCAACGACTGCTACGACAAGGCGTATGCCTGCGCACAACAGGTAATCGGAGCCGGCTATACGCCTACCACCGAAGACCAGTGGCTCGACAGCAAGACGGGCTTCAATACAGAGAACCAGGGATGGATATGGGACATGAAATATACCTCGCCGCAAGAGCAGGTATATGCCCATTGGTGTACCATCATGGGACAGGTAGCCTCAGAACCCGTCTGGGGAATGTGCAACTACGGAAACACCTACAGATGTATCAGTTCAAGACTCTTCAACAAGATACAGGAGGGCGACTGGCGCGTGAATGCCTGGGTTCATCCCGGAGATGCCGGATTCATGTATGTGAACTCCAATTACCACACTCTGCTGCAGGACGAAACGGCAACTTCGCTCAGCCAGCAGACGAACTTCAGCAGACTGCCCGCCTATGCCAACCTGAAATTCCATCCCGGCAGCGGCAACCTGGACGACTATAACGTGGGACTGGCTTGCGACGTGCCCCTGATGCGCGTGGAAGAGATGCACTTCATCCAGATAGAATGCGAACTGTTCCTCAACGGTCTGCAGGCAGGAAAAAGCGCGCTGGAGAACTTCATGAACTCCTACCGCATGAACGGAGGCACTTACCAGGTGCAATCCACCACAGAGAGCGACTTCGTATATGAGATGATAGCCCAGAAATACGTGGAGTTCTGGGGCGAGGGAATCATGTACAACGACTACAAGCGCCTGCGCCTTGCCGTGACCCGTACCTACGACAACAGCAACTACCTGGAGGCCTACCAACTGGACTCCAAGGACGGCTATTGCGCCCAGTGGCTCAACTTCTACATCCCCTACGAGGAACGTAACTTCAACGCGGGACTGGAAGGACAGATGAATCCCGACCCCACCATCAAGAATTAAAAAACGGAACGAGCTATGAACAGAATACTTACTTTTGCATGGATCATGGCAGCCGCCCTCTGCGCTGCCTCCTGCGACGACAAGAACGACGATAACTACGAGCCAGCAGCAGCCACAGCAGCCGACTGCATGGGAGTCTATTTTGACAGCAGCAACTCTAAAGGAACCGTCACCGTCTCTGAAGAAGTGAATTCAATAGAGGTGACCCTGTCAAGAAAGGTGACGGACGAGGCAGCCAGCGTGCCCATCACCTGTGTGAGCAAAGCCGAGGGACTTGTGGTGCCCGCCACGGCTGAGTTTGCAGCCGGAGAGGCCACCACTTCCATCGCCATCACTTTCGACGGTATCCAGCCGTCGGTTGTCAGCAACTTCGCTCTGGCGATAGACGAGCGCTATGCCGACCACTATACCCAGGTTGACGGAGCAACCACCTACGAGGGTTCCGTTCTCAGGGCAGCATGGAAGACGATAAGCGAAAACGTGGTGTTCAACGTCAGCTTTGGCGGAACAACCCAGGAAATAACAAGCACCTTGCAGCAGTTGGGCGATACCGACCGCTTCCGCTTCAAGAACTTCCTGGATTCTCCTATGGACATGTATTTCAAGGTAGGAGCAGAATCCAGCTATGCAGGCTACAACAAGATAGAGCCCTACGCCAACTACGACCCCTACGAGGGAACGGAAGCCAACGGATTCTATCTGGCGGATGACAATGCGGAAACAGAAGACGACCGCTATCCTACATGGCAACTTCCCAATGGAACCGGAGTCAACTGGATCTGCATCCTGCTGTCCTATCCCGGCTATGGCGACTACAGCTATATCTCGCTCGACAAGCAGGCAGGCAGGGTGTCTATCTTCATGATGGAAACAGCAAGCGGTAGCTACTATAATTACATCTATATCAATTTCAAATGGTAACAACCGGCTCTCTTGTGCGGATAGCAAGTACCGGTGCACAAGAGAGCCCACAAACAAAATGATTACCGGGACTTGGAAACAAAACAAACACATATTGATTATGAAAAAGATTTACGTTGTTTTGACACTTGCGCTGGCTCTCTTCGTAGCCAAAGGTTATGCACAGGAAGCAGAGAAGCCTCTCTGGACAGCAGAAGGTTCTTATGTTTTTGACTATTTCACCCCCAATACCCTACGTATAGACTATATCTTTGCCGGCGACAGAAACACCCAGCACATCTTTCTGGACGGCATGACGCTGATAGACGGATGGCATGGCAGAACCAACCACCTCGACTCCCTTCCGCTGGAGGGTAACGGACAGATTACCGTCACAGACTCGCTCACGGGCAAGGTGATTTACCGCCAGTCGTTCTCCACCCTCTTCCAAGAATGGATGAGCACGGAGGAATCGAGGCACACGCTGAAATCGTTCGAGAACGTGTTTCTTGTGCCCATGCCCCGGCGAAGCGTGCAGATCACGGTACAGCTGCTGGACTTCCATCGCAACGTCACGGCATCCATGACCCATGACGTCAACCCCAAGGATATTCTGATTAGGCACCACCAGCCCGAACACACCCTACCCTACTGCACCCTCCACCAGGCAGCCGACACCACCCGCTGCATCAACATCGCCTTTGTGGCAGAGGGCTATACGGCAGCAGAGATGGACCTCTACAAGGAGGATGCCGCCAAAGCCACCGCCGCCCTGTTTGAGCACGAACCGTTCAAGTCGATGCAATCCCTGTTTCATGTGATTGCCGTCCTCTCCCCCTCCCCGGAGAGCGGCACCAGCATCCCCTCGAAGGGCATGTGGAAAAATACGGTACTCGGTTCCCATTTCGACACGTTCTACAGCACCCGCTACCTCACCACTTCCCGTCTGAAACAGATGCACAACCTGCTTGCCGGCACACCCTACGAGCACATCATCGTACTGGTCAATACCGACGAATACGGAGGCGGAGGCATCTACAACTCGTACAACCTCAGCTACACCCATGGAGAGCAGTTCCTGCCCGTGGTGGTACATGAGTTCGGCCACAGCTTCGGAGGACTGGCTGACGAGTACGCCTATACCAACGACGACCCCATGTATTTTCCAGATACCGAACCGTGGGAACAGAACATCACCACCCTGAAGGATTTCAGTTGCAAATGGCAGAACCTGATCGACGAGAAGAAGGCCTCGCTGATAGAAGGCGGAGGCTACCTGACCAAGGGCGTATGGCGCGGCTGCGAGAACTGCCGTATGCGCACCAACGAGGTCAAGGAGTTCTGTCCCGTATGCCGGCAGGCGCTGACACGGCTCATCCGTTTCTACACGGAATAGCCGGCTTCTAAAATTCTACAGTAAACTTGTGACATTATCTCCGAAAAGATGTAACTTTGCATCATGGAGAAGAGTTTGCAACAGTTGCTCCACGAAACGGAGCAGGTAGCGTTGGAGGCAGGTGCCTTCCTTCGCAAGGAACAAGAGGGTTTTTCTATTGACCGTGTTGAAGAGAAACACGCCCACGACTACGTATCGGATGTGGACAAGAACACGGAACAGATTGTTGTGGGGGCGTTGAAGCGCATCCTGCCCGAAGCCGGTTTCGTGACAGAAGAAGGAGTAGCCTCCTTCCAGGGCGAAGAGCGCTATTGGGTGGTAGATCCCCTTGACGGCACCACCAATTTCATCCACGGCCACGCCCCCTTTGCCGTAAGCATCGCCCTTTGCAGAAATCAGAAGATAGAGTTGGGCGTGGTTTATGACGCCCGTACCGACGAACTCTTTTCTGCCTGTGCCGGCGGAGGCGCCACCCTCAACGGCCAGCCCATCCACGTGAGCGGCAATCCCATCCACCGAGCCCTGCTGGGCATCGAACTCCCCTACGCAGCCGACTGCTATTCAGACTTCGGACTGACGCTTCTGAAGCAGCTGTATGGCTTCGCAGGCGGCATCCGCATGAACGGTTCTGCCGCCGTGGCATTATGCCATGTGGCAGCCGGACGGCTCGACGGTTGGTTAGAGAAATACATCGGCAGATACGACTACATGGCAGGTGCCATCATCGTGGAAGAGGCAGGAGGAAAAGTGACCGATTTTGCAGGCCGTTCCGACTACACCATGGGCGACAATATCGTAGCCACCAACGGCGTGATTCAGCAGCAACTGTTGGAACAAGTATGGAAAGCCGGCGTGGAGAAACTGCCCAACGTCAAGAAGAAATAGAGCGGGGGGAGGAGAGACGTTTTTTTTGCAAACGCTTGTAAAAAAAATACTGCCCGAACATGCCGGGCAGTATCTTGCATGGTATTGTTTGTCGTTACTCTATCTTTCCGTTCACGATGGAGGCAGCTTGCATGTAGTATTCGTTAACCATATCAAATTTGTCGAGCAATTCGCCTACTTCGGATTCGCTTATATCGAGATTCAGCTCGTATTGACTCAAATAAGAAGTCCCTTTAGAACTTACGATATGCGGTAACACCTCCGGTTCATACAGGGTTATACTCTTGTCTTTGTCCATTTGCTCCAACTTAGACCTGTCGATTTTGAGTACTGCCGACGCATTATAGTTCATCCCCTTCTTCACGTTTGGAATGACTATGCTACGCAACATATACACGTTCTTGTCCACACTGCCCAAGAGAGGGACATGCGAAGTAATTGCCTCGTTGTTCCAGTCGTCAGTACCGTTGTCGGGCAAGGTGTACGATATGGTCTTGTTGCTCACGGGGTCCAGCGCCGAAAACTCTACTGTGCCAACTTTGAAGTTGTCGCGAGCGATAACAGCGACATAATACACGGTGTATGTCTCCTCCTCATCGGTCTGAGAACCAGAGCCTGGTTCGTCGTCGCTGCCACAGCTCACAAACGAGAGTGACGATACTGCCACAAAAAGAAAGGCGATAAAAAGTCTGAAAAACCTGTCCATTCTACTTACTGTTAATCGATAGATCATTCTATTACTCCATTCTTTGAAACCTCCCCTTCATATCTTTCCTTGAAATAGTCGTATTTCTCCACAACGCCGGCAATGGTCGTTGATAACGACGAAGAAGCACTGTTCATGTCAAATGAGGTGAAACTGCCCTTTGACATGGAAAGAACTATGGGGTAGAGTGAGATGGTACCAAAGTTCAGGGTTTCGTTCTGATTGGCCATTGCGGCAATCTTTTCCTTTTCATGCAATTTAAAAACGGCTTTCATGGAGTAGCTCTGACCTTTCTTTCCCTGGCTCACGATGTAACGGACAAAGTATTGTTCGGGCTTTGCTGTCACACTGAGCATTGCCAAGTATTTGTTTATTTGAGAGAATGCGGGGTTGTTATAGTCGTTGCCATAACTGTCGGGCATAGTGAAACCCTCTTCTTTTCCTGTTTCGGGATTAGTAGCAACAAAATCCACGGTGCCAATTTTGAGAAGACCCTGAGGAAACATCGCGGCACAATACAGTGTGTAATTCTCTTCCTGAGGTTCTCCGCCACCTGCCTGATCGCCACCAACCTGACCGTCATCGCCATCGCTGCCACAGCTTACAAAAGAGAAACCGATTGTTGACATTACGAGGAATGCAACAAAAAGACTAAAAAACTTGTTCATTATAGATTATTCTGTTTATAATTTCGCCGCAAAGGTATTCATTATCAATGAGAAAACACACAATCACCCCCTATGTTTAACTTTTTTTAAGGAGGCACAAGAGGGAGATAACTATTCAGCGAATGCTTTATTTACGAGAGTACAGAGGGAGAACCGGCCCCTACTGCTTGCAGAATTTCTTCTTCAAGAGCGACTTGAGGTCTATTCTTTTGTCTAATTGTTTGTAGCAATAGACCGTGGTGCCGAGCGAGAGGCAGACCATCAGGGCATACGACAGCCATTCATTCCGGAGGAACGAGCAGAGGAAACAAGCCGTCACCGTGGTGGTAAGGATGGCGAAAAGCAGCCAGAACTTGCGGAGGAAAACAAAACCGTAGCGCCTGTGCGAGAAATAGGTGCTCACCAGCAGGTCGATCACTCCCGAACAGAGGATGGCATAACCCAAGCCGTTGAGTCCCCACAAGTGGTAAGCCACCATGTAGAACAGCACCATCTTGACATTACAGAACACCCCCTCCAGCCAGAAATAGTAGTTCTTATCGCCCTTAGCTACCGCGATATAATCCACAGAAAAGCACACAGCCCTGAAGATGACCGCCAACGCCATATAGCGCATCAGCAGTTGCGCCTGCATGAACTCCGTGGTGAGCAGCAGGGTGATGAGCAGGGGTATTACCGTAATCAGCCATACCGCCACCGGGGCGATAATCAGCAACACCACCTCCGTCTGCTGGTTCACCAACCGGCATACCGCCACATTCCCCTCCGACACGGCAGCCGCCAACTTGGGGTAATAATCCGTCGCCATGGCTGTAAATACCAGCATACAGCATTGCATCACTATCAGGTTGGCAGCATGGTAGAAGCCCACATCCTGTAGCGACCCCGAGGTACTGATAAACGAGGCGATGCCGTAGTTGGCAACGGTACCGAAGATGCCCGCAAGCATCATCACCATTCCCAGCAGGATGATTTCCTTGCCCCGTACCAGCGTCTGTCTGAGCGACACATGGGGCAACGGCAGGGTATGCAGTTCCGTCTTCGAGACAAACCATTTCAGCGAGATGAAGGAGATAAGCGATATGATAATCATGGCAGGCACGATGCCCTGGATGCCCAGCATATAGTACAGCGGCACGCACACCACCAGCGAGGAGCCTCCGAGAATCAGCGTGGAATAAGCCAGCATCTTGAACTTGCGGATGCCCTGCAGCAAGGCATACTCCCCGGAAGCCAGCACGTTGAAGAACACCACGGGAGCCAGACAGAGGAAGAACATGCCATACCTGCTGTCATCCACGGAAAAGCGGGTGATCAGGGGCGAGAACACCACCATCAGTACCGCTCCCGCCAAGGCAGAAATCATCAGTAGCGTACGGAGCACCTTGGTTATCTGCGCCAGTACCGCCCTGTCCTCTTCCGAATTGGCCTGCGACACCTCCTTGACCACCGACAGGTTGACACCCAGGGTCACTATCTGCTGTACACATCCCACGGCGTTGGCGAGCAGGGAGGAAAGACCGATGCCCACGCTTCCCAGCAATACCGCCACAAGCTTGCCCTTGATGATATTGATCAGGGTAAGGAAAAACTGCGTGCCGCCGAAGACAGCGGTACTGTGCAGTATATTTCTATAGGATTGGACTCTCTTCTTGTTCATAATCACATCAGTCAGCCATCCCCGCCAAGGCGGTAAACGGTCAGAGTCTGAGCTTTTCCACCTGCCTGCCGCCTATCCGTGCCGCCGCATAGGGGAATCCGCTGTCCAGCAGTCCGCCCCCCTCCAGCACAAACACCTTCTCGGCATGGGCGATGGCATAAAAATCCACAAACGTTTTTTCATAGTATTGGTAGTCGTGTACCGTATCGTTGTCGATATGGCTCACGGTACCCGGGATGACAAACACCCGTTCCATCTGCTGCGCCCTGTTGAGGAAGGTGATGCTGTCTGAGCATACCAGCAACCGGTGGTCAGGAAACTCGTGAAGCAGGCGTTGCAACTGCCTTTCACAGTCCTGCAACAGCTGTTCGCGCCTGTCTTCAGACAGGGGCACGCTGAAGTTCTGCTCGTTGAAATCGCCCATCAGGTTCATGAAGCGTGCCGAAACGCTGACATACGCCCCTCCTATCTGTCCCAGCACCTCGTCGATATGCTTCTGCAACTCGGGTGCCGGCTTGAACAGTTCGGCAAAGGCGGCGGCAAAATCCTGGTTGTAACAGCAAGCCGCGTTGGTATATACATGTAGCTGCCTGGTACACTCCCTCACCCGCTGGCTGATGACCGTCTGCTGGTAGCAACGCTCCCAGTCGTTGTCCATCACGGTATCTACCAGCAGCACCTCCGTATTCTTAGTGCTGTAGGATATCTTCTCCTCAGAGATGGTCCAGTCATATCTGGCGGGCACCAGATAGCGGCGCAGTTCGAAGGGATGGGTAAACCACAGCTTGAAGTTCTTCTTATGCTTCTTGCAAGCCATATACACGCTCACAGCCCCCCGCAGCCGGTCTATCAGTCCGCCGTGCGCCACGAATCCCTGGCACATCACGATGGTTTCCAGTCGTGTCACCTTGTAGTCATCCGCAGGCGAATACCTCACCATCACCTGCTTTTTCAGGCGGTTCTCCTCCCTACTGTGCTGTACAAACCACAGGTAGGGCTGGGCAAACAGCCTTTGACACACTTTCTCCAGCATCCACAGCGGGGCGTATTTGGCGCTGAAGAAGAGCGACATCAGCCGATGGTTGCGCAAGAGGAAGAACCTGCGCCTGTATTCCTTCGGCAGACTCTTGCAGTCTATCATGCCGTAGATGGCAGCCAACTGCTGCATGATATGAGGTTCGGCATCCTGCAACTGGGCATAATGCCTCATGAAGTCAGCCATACCGCTCCGCCAGTCATACAGCATCAGTCGGTGCATGGCAGCATATTCCCGGCTCTTCCTGCCGAAATGCTGCTCTATCAGTCCGCACAGATGCGCGTCGGCATCCAGCCGTTCAAAACTGCGCGGGCGCACCCCGGCGGTAATCTGTCGACTATGCTGCACATAATCATACTGTGCCGTAGCGAAAGCCACCCTTCGGGCAGCGATGAGCAGCCGGCGCTCGTCCACCTCGTCTTCGTTGACCCCTGCCTGCAGCTCCATGGTATCGGCAACCGCCTCCAGCCACAGCGCCTTGCGGTAGAGTCCGCCGTTGCATCCTATCTTCCAGAACGGCATGGTGGCAATCACCAGTTCCCTGCCCTCGTACAGTTTTTCCGTATCGAATCCCTGTTCGGGCAGCGATTTCATCACCTTGCCCACCTTATCTACAAACCGCATCACGGGATAGACCACCTCGGCACCCGTTTCCAGATGCCTTGCCCACATCAGTTGCAGATAGTCGTCGGCAATCAGGTCGTCGGCATCCACACAGACCACGTAGTCGGCATCCGCCATCTCCACCGCCTTGTATCGGGGAATGCGGGCGTTGCCGCTGTTTCTGGGCATCTGTCCCATCACCACCCGCGGGTCCTGCCAGGTCCACTGGGCCACCAGCGAGGCGGTATCGTCGGTAGAAGCGTCGTCCACAATCACCCACTGCCACGCCGCATACGTCTGACTGCACATGCACTGGTAGAGTTTGTGCAGGTGTGCAGCCGCATTATAGGCGGGGGTTACAACGGTGATTTGCGGTTTGTTCACGGTATCAGATGTTATTTGTTGGTCATGATGTTCAGTACCATATTGTCGGTAGCCTGCATGGCATCCGCCCCGATGGAGGTAAGGTTGTGTATGCTCCTATCCACATCGTCGTCGATGATGCCCTCGGCACTCGTCACACATTTGCCCTCCATGGACAGCAGCGCCGAGAGCACGGCAGTAGATACGCCCGATGAAATCTTGAGCGCACAACTGGGTTTGGCTCCGTCGCAGATCATGCCCGTAAGGTTGGCTATCATGTTCTTCACCGACCTGCACACACGCTCGTAGTCGCCTCCCATGAGGTAGGTGATGCCGCAGCTGCTGCCTATCGACGCCACCACGCAGCCACAGAGGGCAGACAGTTTGCCCAGACTCTGCTTGATATAGATGGCTGTCAGATGGCTCAGCGCCAGCGCCCTGATCAGCTCCTCCTCGGTATTCTCGTTCTCCATGGCATATACCGCCACGGGGTTGGTGGCGCAGATGCCCTGGTTGCCGCTGCCCGAGTTGCTCATCACGGGGATGAGGGCACCCCCCATACGCGCGTCGCAGGCAGATGCCGTCTTGGCGATGATGTGCGAGAAGATGCTCTTGCCGAAGATGCCCTGTCCCAAGGGACGGTCGATGGTCTTGCCCAGGTTGTGGCCGTAGTTGCCCTTGATGGCCTCCGCCGCCGCCTTCATGTTGTACTCCATCGTCTTCTTCACGAAGCGCAGTTCTTCGAGCGGCGCTTCCATGGCAAAGTCATATACCGTCCTCATGTCCAGCAGTATGTCGTCTGTCGCCTCGGCAGCCGTCTGCTGCAGTTCGTTGCAGTAGAGCACCTCTCCGTCTTTCTCCTCCCTTACGATATGGGTATGGCTCTGGGCTATCACCACCGTGGCGGTATGCCCGTCGGCCTGGCAGGTCACCTCCACATACAGTTTCTCCGCAATATCCTGCTTCAGACTGATGTCGATGGTGTGCTCCTTCAGATAGTCCTTGCCCGCCTTCAGACTCTGCGGATTCAGGTCCTTGAGCACCTCCAGTCCGTATGCCGACTTGCCTGTCAGGGCTCCCAGGGCGATGGCGATAGGCAGTCCTATCATGCCCGTTCCCGGGATGCCCACTCCCATTGCGTTTTTCAGCATATTGCCGCTGAGCGCCACCTTGATAGTCTCGGGCTTGCAGCCCAGGATTTCGGTGGCCTTGGCGGTACACAGCGCCACCGCCATGGGTTCGGTACACCCGATGGCAGGCAGCACTTCCTTGTTCATCAGCGCGATGATGCGCTCACGTGTCAGTTGCTCCATAACGCCCGTGCCTTTTGCTTATTTCTTGTAGTTGTCCAAGCCGGTCTGCAGGAACTTCACGAACTCGGCGATATCCTCGTCATACGAGCGGCTGGTGTTCAACGGCTGTCCCTCGTTGTCGAGCAGCACGTAGAAGGGCTGTGTGTTTGCCCCCACCTTGGTACGTTGCAGATAGCTCCATTTGTCGCCCACGGTACGCAGGGTGCGCTGCTGTCCGTTTTCGGTCACGGTCATGGGTTGCGGCAGCGGCGTCTTGTCATCCACATAGAGCGAGATGAGCACATAGTCGTTGTTCAGTATATCCGCCACCTTGGCATCCGTCCACACGGCAGCCTCCATCTTGCGGCAGTTCACGCAGCCGAAACCGGTAAAATCTACCATCACGGGCTTGCCCTGCCTTGCGGCAGCCGCCATACCCTCGTCGTAGTCGGTATATTGCGGTTCTACGGCGGCGTGCTGCAGGTTGAAGTCCTGCGTGTTCATCGGCGGGGCAAAGGCGCTGATGGCCTTCAGGGGAGCGCCCCACAGTCCGGGCACCATATATACGGCGAAGGCCAGCGAGAGCAAGCCGAGGAAGAACTGGGGCACGTTGGTGCGGTTGCCCTCGTCGTCGTGGGGGAACTTGAGCCAGCCCAGCAGGTAGATGCCCAGCAGTCCGAAGATGACGATCCACAGGGCGAGGAACGCCTCGCGGTCGAGGATATGCCAGCCGTAGGCGAGGTCTGCCACGGAGAGGAACTTCAGGGCGAAGGCGAGTTCGATGAAGCCCAGCACCACCTTGACCACGTTCATCCATCCTCCCGACTTGGGAGCCGCCTTGAGCAGACTGGGGAACATGGCGAAGAGCGTGAAGGGAATGGCGAGGGCGATGGCGAAGCCCAGCATACCGATGGTGGGTGCCAGGATGCTGCCCTGGGTACTTACCGCCACGAGCAGAAATCCGATGATGGGACCCGTGCACGAGAACGATACCAGCGTCAGGGTGAATGCCATGAGGAAGATGCTGAGCATACCGCTGGTATTCTCCGACTTCTGGTCAATCCTGTTGCTCCACGAGGAGGGCAGGGTGAGTTCGAACGCGCCGAAGAACGAGGCGGCAAACACCACCAGCAGGGCGCAGAAGAAGATGTTGAACACGGCATTGGTAGAGAGGGCGTTGAGGGCGCTGGCTCCAAAGAGCATGGTCACCACCAGTCCCAGCAGCACATAGATGACCACGATAGAGATGCCGTAGGTCACCGCCTCGCGTACCGCCTTCTTCCGGTCCTTGTTGCGCTTCAGGAAGAAGCTTACCGTCATGGGGATGATGGGCCACACGCAGGGGGTGAGCAGCGCCAGGAAACCTCCTGCCAGTCCGGCAAGGAAGATATAGAACAGCGAGTCCTCGGCGCTTGTCTCGTCAAAGGCTTCCATCTCCTTCACCACGGGCTGCCAGTATTTCTGCAGTCCCTCGGTCTCTGCCTGCAGCGCCGTGCTGTCGGCGGCTGCCTGCACGCTGTCTGCCGGGGCGGCTTCCGTGGCGGCTGTCTCTGCCGGAGCGTCAGCCTGTGCGGACTCGTCCTTGGCGGCCTTCTCGTCCACGGCAGGCGCCGTACCTCTTGTCACCAGCGGAGCCTGCGAGGGGGGCAGGCACATCTCGTCGTTGCAGGCGCCATACTCCAGATAGCAGTCGATGGTGTATTGCTTCTTGGTGAACTTCACCTTCTGCACAAAGGCGCCCTTCTTCTCGAAGAAGCGCAACTTGATGCCGAACATGTTGTCAAACTGCGACACCTCCTTGCCCCTGGGAGTCAGTTTGCCTACGGGCTTCACTCCGTCGGCGCTGTTCAGGTGGAACGAAGCCGAGATGGGTCCGTCCTCTCCCAGTTCGGTGGAATACAGGTGCCATCCGTCGTCGATGGTGGCAGAAAACACGATTTCCGCCTCGTCGCCCTGGGTGGGCTTGAGCTGTGCGGTAAAGTGTACCGGCTCCACCATTTGTGCCGATACCATAGAAGACAACCCCATGAACAGGGTCATCAGGAAAATCATTTTTTTCATAAAGTCGTTTCTTTTGCCTGCAAAGTTACAATAAAGAAATGAAAGAGCGTGCCAAAAAGCGCAATAATAATGTCAGGGCAGACGCTATTCATCCCCCGCCTCCCGCGCCTCAACGCAGCACCAGTTGCACAGGACAGTGGTCGCTGCCCGTCACCCCGGTATGGATGCTGGCATCGCCTATCCGCTCGGCAAGCCGCTGCGACACCAGGAAGTAGTCGATGCGCCAGCCTATGTTCTTCTCCCTCGCCCTAAAGCGGTACGACCACCACGAATACTCCACCTTGTCAGGATGCAGACTTCTGAAGGTATCTACAAACCCGTGGTCGAGCAACGCCTGGAAGCAGCCTCTCTCCTCGTCGGTAAAGCCGGGATTCCTGCGGTTGGTCTTGGGGTTCTTGAGGTCTATCTCCTGGTGCGCCACATTCATGTCGCCACACACCACCACGGGCTTCTTGCGGTCCAGCTCCAGCAGGTATGCCGTGAAGTCGCGCTCCCACTCCATGCGGTACTCCAGCCTTTTCAGTCCGTCCTGGGCGTTGGGGGTATATACGGTCACTAAATAGATGTCGTCCATCTCTAAGGTGATCACCCTGCCTTCGTGGTCGTGCTCGTCGATACCTATGCCGTAGGTCACCTGCAGAGGCTGCTGGCGGGAGTAGATGGCTGTGCCCGAGTAGCCTTTCTTGTCGGCATAGTTCCAGTACGACTGGTAGCCGGGAAACTGCAAATCCAGCTGTCCTGCCTGCATCTTGGTCTCCTGCAGGCAGAAGAAGTCGGCATCCATCTGCTGAAACACCTCGCTGAACCCCTTTCCCTGACAGGCCCTCAGCCCGTTCACGTTCCACGATATAAATTTCCTTTGCATGATAGTCTTCTTGTTACGATTGTTTACTTGATTGTGTCCTGTTTCTGAAATTCTTTCACAAAGTTACACATTTTTATCGTTCCCGTGCGTTTTCTCGCATATTTTATATACTTTTGCAGGGATAAAAAACGAATTAAAACAGATTTTGAATACCATGAAAAAGTTTGCATCTCTCTTGCTCCTTATAATCACTACACTGCCCTGCATGGCCCAGTACGGACGTGTGGCAGGCTCCGGTTTTGCCGACGAGCACAATCTTTACTACGGCATCCGCTTGGGATGGGCGCTGGGCGCCATCAGTTCCGACGTACAGGGCGTTGAGGCAGGAACCCTGAGAAGCGGACTTCACCTGGGCGGCGTGGTAGGCATCCAGCTCTCGTCAGAGCATCCTGTATATCTGGAGTCGGGCCTCAGCTACGTAGAGAAGGGTGGCAAGGGCGACCTCAAGGGCATGAAGCACACCTATTCGCTGAAGTACCTGCTGCTGCCTGTGGTGGTGAAATACCGCTACGAACTGGATGATGCTTTCTCTATCCAGCCTTTCCTTGGCGGCTACTTGGCTACGGGCATCGGCGGCAAGATACGCAACTATGCCGAACTGGAGTCGCGTTCTGCTTTCTCGGGCGAGGATTTCCGCCGCTTCGACGGCGGCTTGCGCTTGGGCTGCGGCTTTGAGTACCAGATCATGTATGCCGAGGCTTGCTTCGACTTCGGACTGGCGAACATCTCGCGCAACGACTTCGACTCTTCTCACACCCGCTGCCTGTACTTCAATCTGGGCGTCAACTTCTGACCCCTCGCGGGCAGCCGGAAACGCTGTTCCACAGAACGACCACAGATGCTGCATCAAGGAGTGGGCATCAGGCCATATAGACCATGAGCAACAATCCACACGCTTCCACCATACTGCCAAGAGACTATACCGACGCTCTCCGTGGCATGGCGATGATATTGATCATGGCAGTTCACGCTTGGACGCCGTTCAGCAGTTTTCCGCGTTGTCTGAATCTCGTGAGTTCGCTGGGAGTTGCTGTATTCCTGTTTCTGTCAGGCTACGGACTGAGCGAAAGCCACAAGCAGAAAGGGCTTGAAGGCTTTGTCCGTCGCAAGTCGGGCAGAATCGTATTCCCCTACTGGATATGGTTGCTGCTCACCATCCCGCTACGGCAATTCAGCATTACAGAACTGCTGGGCAATTTTTTCTTTGTCATTTCAGAGGACAACTACCTCTATTTCATCATCTATCTCGTCTATTGCTACATCGCCTTTTGGGTGGCCCACCGCTTTTTCCCCCGCCATAGCATCACGGTACTGGCCTTGTTCTCGGCGGTCTCGCTGTTCTTTCCTCCTCTCTCCGCCACCAAGTCGCTGAGTTTTCTTGCCGGGTGCCTGGCCTCACGACACGCCGCCCGCATAGAGGGCATACTACGGTCAGACAAGGCGGTACGCTTTGTGGCATCCGCCACCCTTCTCGCCATCCTCCTGTACACATTCAAGTTGCTGCCATCGATACAGGCGGTCAAAGGCACTCCCTTGTTTTGCCTGTTGGTGTCATCCACCCTCTTATGCTTCACCCCCGTCTTTCTCATCATCCCCCGACTGTTTTCCTTTGTCCTCCGCAGCGGCATGATAAGGACGGCAGGTGTCATGTCATTGGAACTCTACATGGTTCATTCGGCGTTCATCCCCTACATCAGCAGCATCACCACCCTCCTGCTCTATTATACCTTATCCGTCATCCTGGCAGCAGTATTCTTCCGTTTCAACAACAAATGGATGAGGAAATGAGGCTTCTTGATACGTGCCTTAGTCTGGTTGTTGGCGAAGAGGTTGCAGTTGTGTGGTTTTCGGGGCATTGCTTACGGCTCCTGAGAGTGATAAATTCCGACCGGCGCCTGTCATCATTTACGGCTCCTGAGGGCATCAGCAAATCCTCCGTTAATCACGATGCAAAGATAATGCAAATCGAGAGCAGAATCACCAAGCTTGCTTGAGTGTTATGCCGAGATGCAGCTTATCTTATGCAAAGATACGAAAAATCCCGACCCGTTATCCTGTTTTCCCCGACTTCGTGCACCGTTTTCCCCGACTTTGTGAAGGGCGTGTTTTTTTAGGCACGGAAAACACGGATTACACGGATTTTTAAGGCTTGCCTATTACTCTTTAAGGTTCGTAGAACCTATTACTCTTTAAGGTTCGTAGAACCTATTACTCTTTAAGGTTCGTAGAACCT
>CALZXH010000026.1 GCA_945830055.1 uncultured Prevotella sp. | reverse complement strand
CAATAAGATATATCAGGCTTTTTCTATAAATTTGCAAGCTAAGAGTTTGAGATATACTATACAAATGAGGAATATCAAAATAGTACAGGGAGATTTCAGACAGAAACTCGACCTGCTTATCGCACCGAGTATCATGGCGGGATTTCCCTCCCCTGCCGAGGACTACCTGAACGAGAGCCTTGACTTCAACCGTGACCTGATACGGCATCCCGAAGCCACTTTCTACGGCAGAGTGGAAGGCGACTCCATGATTGAGGCGGGCATCTGCGACGGGGATATAGCAGTCATCGACCGTAGCGTAGAACCACAGAACGGCGATGTAGTCGTAGGATATGTCAACAGAGAGTTTACCATCAAGTTTCTCGACCTGACACATCAGTCTGACGGCTATATAGAGCTACGTCCTGCCAACAGGAATTTCAAGCCTATCCGTATCAACAAAGAGGATGATTTTGAGGTATGGGGTGTAGTGGTATGGACAATCAGAAACTGGAGAAAACACTAAGCTTGTCATCATGTACGGCATCATAGACTGTGACAATTGCTACGTATCGTGTGAGCGTGTCTTTCGGCCCGACCTGAAGGACAAGCCTGTGGTTGTTCTCTCTAATAACGACGGATGCGTAGTGGCACGTTCTAATGAAGCCAAGAAGATGGGAATCAAGGCAGGAACGCCTTACTACCAACTTGCCCAGCTCTTCCCCCAACAGAAGATTGCCGTCTTTTCCTCCAACTATGAGCTGTATGGCGAACTCACCAGTCGTGTGGTGCAGATTATCCGTCAGGAGGCACCCGCCTATTTCCGTTACAGTATCGACGAGTGCTTTGTATATCTCAAAGGGATGGAGCATCTTGACTTGAAACGATGGGGCGAAAGGCTCCACCAGCGAGTGAAGCAAAGCGTGGGAATGCCCGTCAGCATCGGTATCGCCCCCAACAAGACGCTTGCCAAGATGGCAAGCTACTTTGCAAAAAGATATCCCGGCTACCGCCATTGCTGCCTGATAGACAGCGATATGAAACGCATCAAGGCCCTCCAGCTCTTTCCCATCGGCGAGGTATGGGGTATCGGTCACCGCTATGCTGCCAGACTGCTTTCTATGGGAGTCAATACCGCCTATGACTTTGCCTCGCTGAATGAGTCATGGATAAGGGCAACCTTCAACAATATCGTTATCCTGCGCACTTGGAAGGAGCTCAACGGAGAGGATTGTGTGCCCAATGAGGAGATGACTAAGAAGAAGAGCATCTGTACAAGCCGCTCGTTTAACGGCATGATTACAGATATTGGTTCTCTACGCACCCACGTTGACAACTATGCCGCCCGATGTGCCGAGAAACTGCGCAAGCAAGGCAGTGTGGCTTCCATCATAGGGGTTTTTCTCCATACGAATGCCTTCCGTGAGGATCTGCCCCAATACTGGAATTTCCAAGAGACCCGCCTCACCACTCCCACCAGCAGCACCATAGAGATTGTCAAGACTGCCAACGGACTACTGGAAAAGCTCTATCTCCCGGGCTATCACTACAAGAAAGCGGGAGTCATCGTCATGGGAGTAGGACCGAACAGCCCGGTACAGCCCGACCTGTTTGACTTTAACGCCGAACAGTTTGAGAAGATGAAGCGCCTGGATGCTGTTATCGACCGCATCAACAAGTTGAACGGCACCGAGACCGTTGTCCTCGGCTCCCAGCAATACACCAGTAAGGATGGCAAAGGCAAAGCAGAAATCTTTGCCAATGCCATCAAGCATGATTTCAAGAGCAAAAACCCGACAACCCGATGGAGTGACATCATCGTATTGAAATAGGTGTCATAACCGCTACTCCAATCGACCGCACGTCGTTCGGTCAATTGACCGACCGACGTCGGTCAATTGACTGACGGAGGTCGGTCGATTGACTGACGTCGTGCGGTCGATGAAAGAAACAAGAAGATAACGGAAGAAGAAAGGACTATTGGCTATTTTTTTCTACAATTACAATTGCTTTTTCATGAAAAAGAAGTAAATTTACAGCGTGAACCGTGATATAGTCAAATTATTGAATAAAGAATATAATTATATTGACAGTGCCTCTCCAGAACCGTGGGCAAAAACCATTAGAAATAACTACATAAAACCTGATAACTATGAAAAGATTTGCATTTAAGATGATTCTCAAAAAGGGATGTGAAAAGGAATACGAACGCAGACATGCTGCCATTTGGCCTGAACTGGTACAGATGATCAAAGACCAGGGAGTGAGCGACTACAGCATTTTCTGGGACAAGGAAACAAACATTCTATTTGCCGTACAGAAATGTGACAAGGAGACCAACAGCCAGGACACTACGAATGTGGATCCAATCACCCAGAAATGGTGGGATATGATGGCAGACATCATGGAGGTGAATCCCGACAATTCTCCGGTTTCCATCCCATTGCAAGAATTGTTCCATTTGGATTAACTATCATCAGTTTTCTACTATCGACGAATTAGGCATGCGCAACCTCAAGGAAGCAATTAAAGGCAACCAACGGATTAAAAGCATCGTACATTGGCTCATCATGAATCCCGTTCGTGTGCGACCCAGATGGTATATCAGATGCCTTGCTCCCTTGTACCAGCATAGGAGCAAAGGTTCGGTTATCTACGGAAGTGTCAGGATGGACACACCTCCGTTCCATCGGTTTTGCTTGGGCAGGCGCAGCATCATCGAATCCTACTGCTGTATCAACAATGCCGTAGGTGACATACTGATAGGAGACGACACGCATTTAGGACTGCACAATACCTTAATCGGTCCTATAAGAATAGGAAGACAAGTAATTGTAGCCCAAGGAGTAACGATTTCTGCATTGAACCACTGCTTCAAGGACGTTTCACTGCCCATCTGTCAGCAGGGATATACCACCAAAGAGATAATCATTGAAGATGATGTGTGGATTGGTGCCAACAGCGTGATACTTCAAGGGGTGCATATCGGCACTCACTCGGTGGTGGCAGCAGGAGCAGTGGTTACCAAAGACGTGCCGCCCTATACAGTGGTGGCAGGCAATCCAGCCAAAGTGATAAAAGTCATAGAGAAACAGGTCTGACCACAATGAAAATAGGAATAGAAGCGCAACGGATATTCCGTGACAAGAAGCACGGGATGGACATGGTAGTTCTTGAAGAAATCAGGCAACTGCAACTTATTGACAAGGAGAACCAGTACTATATCTTTGTCAAACCAGGTAATGACAGATGTATCAGCGAGACAGACAATTTCCATATCGTTGAGGTCCGTTGTCCCTCCTACCCTCTATGGGAACAGGTGGCGCTACCGCTTGCCATCAGGAAATACAAGCCTGATTTCCTGCATTGTACCAGCAACACCGCCCCTCTATTCTGCCCTGTGCCCCTGTTGCTTACGCTGCACGACATCATCTATCTGGAAAAGCGCACCAATGCCAACCGGTCGGTCTATCAGAATCTGGGATGGATGTACAGAAAACTGGTGGTGCCGAGGATTATCCACAAGTGCAGCCGGATTATCACCGTTTCACGCTTTGAACAGCAAAACATTATGCGCAGGTTCCCTCAACTTGCTACAGATACCGTCTGCATGATATACAACGGCTACAACACCAGATTTTGCACAAAGGATGAAACAGGTAACCAGCCAAATGACTCGCAGGTGTATCAGAAATACATCGGCACCGACGGTTATCTGTTTTTCTTCGGGAATACAGACCCCAAAAAAAACACCGAAAACACCCTGCTTGCCTATGCCCTGTATCTCCAGCAATCCAAGGTGAAAAGAAAACTGCTCGTGGGCGATTTCAGCGAACACCATCTGGAAACCCTCCTAAAGAGACACCATATCGAACACATCCGCCCGTTCATCGTGCTGGCAGGCTACATCCCCAATGCCGACATGCCGCACATCTACAGAAACGCCTTTGCCGTACTCTATACATCACTGAGAGAAAGTTTCGGCATCCCACTGATAGAGGCAATGGCATGCGGTACTCCTGTGGTTACAGGACAAACATCCTCATTACCTGAGATTGCAGGCGAGGAAGCCGCCATGTGCGATGTAAGTAGTTCTGAAGCCATAGCATCACTCATACTCAGGTTAGAGACTCAGGCAGACTACTATCACTTCCAGCAGGGATGGGGCATCAAGCGGTCCAAACTTTTTTCATGGGAACTTACAGCCCGGCACCTGTATGACGTTTATCGGTCCGTTGCCGCAAAAGTCTGAATACCGATTCTTCATTCCATGTATCTAAGAATGAATTTCATGTATTTTACCAGTCTGAGATAATACTTTGTCTTTGCGCCTGCCACAGATACAATAGAGTTTTTGAAACTATAGGTGTATGTACCGTCTTCACACAAATACCGGGCAGCAGAACTGCCGTTAGTCACAACAATGTCGGTTCCTCCACATGATGTGATATTTGTGCTTAGAAGGAGATTCCTATCCGTGTCGGAATAAGAGTTATAAAGCAATACTCCGTCAGCACGTGAGGGAATGCACCATCCCGAAAGACCGGATTCTTCATATGTTTCAGCTATCTCCAATGCTTCTGTGGGGTATATCTCATTATTAGCACTCGCCACATTTGTCCATCCCTGCAATGATATCAGCATTACGTTGTATTCGTTGGAATAGGTTTCATCCTGATCTATCGTTGCTATGACATGACCGTTCCATATATCGCCGGCTGATGGAACAGAACTGATATAGGCAACCTCCGGCTGTAGCTCTTCATGATTATTGTCGGGATTGCCGAAAGTAAAGGATTCGGTTATCTCTTCAGCCCATTCACCTGTCGTAATCTCCGCATTGACCGTCATCTCTTCATCAGAGGTATCAGTACCATTCCCACCGCTGTATATGGCAGCAAAAGCATAGGGAGTACCTGAGAAAAGAGAAGCATTGTAAGTATGGGAGTAAGATACTGTACCAGTGGAACCACCTGCCATTGAAATGGTTATCGTAGGATGCGCATTGGTGGAAGGATAAACATAAAACTTGTCAGTAGTCCATATTACAGAATTGTCCTCTGCCGTACTCTTTGTACAGGTTATTGTGGCTGTCGTCTGTCCGCTCATGTCGCCATCCAGCGTCATGTCTGTATAAACAGAACTCAGAGTGACTGTTACCTCAGAAATATCTGAAGGTACTCCACTGGCAGTCAATGAGATGCCTGCCTGACGGTATCCTAACATCACATTGGCAGTCTGATCTGAGGAAGATACGGTGATATCGGCTGCACCTGTCATCAGAGGGAGGGAGGCATATCCAGATGCCGGCATAGGCAGTTTCGTCTTGGTATCAGCAATATTTGAGGGAACGGAATAACAGTTTGGAATGGAAAGGGCGGTAATATGGTATTGGCCTTTCTTTAGCGATAGCTGAGAAGAATTGTCGTTGCTGTCAGTGATGGTTGTAGAACCGGCAACCTTTCCATCCTTATCAAAAGCATACACAAGAATCGGATAAAAGACATTGGTCTTGTCTGCTGTTTTTGCCACCAATTTCACGCTTCTCGTTACGGAAGAAGCGGATGTTTCCGTATCATCACTCTCTTCATCCAAGAGATCTATCTTTTGGCAAGAATTCAATAAAGAAAGGGCAAGAAATGCCAACACAAATAGTTTTCTTATACTATTCATATATCATGTTTTTAGATACAAAGACCTATCATTTTCGACGGCTCCATTTCCTACATGGATGATTACCTGAAATCCACTGCCACATATATTCATGGTTATCAAAAAAATGATCAAGCCTCTGAGTAGTGATTACAAAAGTACAAAGAAAGTTATAAAATGCAATTATTAGCTGGGCTTTTTCACGGTACTCCCGTCAAAAAAACAGAAAGTATTATAGCAGTTAAAGAAAAATATCTTATTTTTGCGATGGAATTAGAGTACTTGATTTAACAAGACACAGAAAAAGAAACATAAAAATGAAAAGAGAAGAGAAATGGCTTGATTGTTACGAAATGATATTTGCCTTTGTGAAGAAAAACCATCGTGGTCCCTCACGACACCGTTTAGAAGAGCATCAGATGCTGAACTGGATGAAGTACAACCGCAAAAGGCTGAACAGCAACAAACTGTCAGAAGAAGAGAAGGTATGCTTCCTGAAACTGATAGAACTTATTCACTCATTCCACAGGGTCAACCAGTATTGCTGAGACTGGTACTAAAGCTTTACAGACAAATCCACTCCCAGATGTATGGGCAATCCCCGTTGTGCGAAAGTGTTCTTGACACCGTCCACACTGCTCTCTATAAGAAATGTATTGTATCTTGTATTGGTAAGGTTCTTGCCCCACAGATTGACGCGCAGTAATCCCATATCAAACAGCAGATGCGCTCCCAACTGGGCATATAGGTTCTGACAATACTGATTGTCAATATCCCAGTAGGTTTTCCCGTTGCCAGCAACATCAACCCCAATAATGATTTTTTTGACGAGGCGGCTTTTATCTTTCATTTCGCAAGTGTAGTTTGCCAACGCACTGAAGGTGTGTGCAGGAATGTACGGCACCTTAAATCCTCTGTAATCCTGACCGTCAGACAGATAATCACGGAAAACGGCATGGGTATATGAGTAGTTCAGACGCCAATCTACGGCATTGTTCCACGCTCTGCCATGGACACCTATTTCTGCTCCGCAAGCAGCACTCCTGCCGGCGTTGACCATCATTCTGCCATATTTGAAATTGCCTGCCATTACAGACAGCTGTTGGTTGCTGATACGTGTGTAGTAGGTAGCCAAGTCCACTGCCACCTTATTGTCGAGTAGATTCAGGTGTGCACCTGCCTCTAAGTTCCATGTTGTCTCGGGTTTGTAGGTAATGGTGTTTACCACGTCCTGATAGTCCTCCGCGTCGTGCTTGACGTTCATATCTGCCCGCATCAATGCCGCCAATTCCCTGCCCATGCTTCTCTGTTCTGTCATGAAGATATCAGAGAACATCTGCAGGTTATAGCCACCAGCTCTGTAACCCTTTGTCAAAGAAGCATACACCGTTTGCCGGGGTTCTATCTCATAGGATAGTGCTACCTTGGGCAACAGTTGGTGATACCCCACCCTGTCAGACCCTTGCAGCGTGGAACGGTACACATGTCCCAGTGTGAATGTGGAATAGGTGTCATAGTCAATGGCATGTCTCTGGTAATCATAGCGCAGTCCCAGAGTAAGGTGCAGGCGGTTGCATAAGGCGATTTCGCTTTCATGATAGAGTGCGAAATTCGTGACGGGGGTATGGAACTGTCCCGGAACATAATTGTCAGTTATCTGGAGCCTTGCCAACACCGCGGATGGTATGGAAGGGATGTTGCCCAGCATATTGCTTACAATCATCCTGTTCATGTCCTCGCCGAAATAGACAGGAGCAGTGGTCTTGAGCCACTGGTAACTGAAAAACGCACCACATATCACCTTCCACCTTTGATTGACCTGCACCTTGGAGGTCAGTTCTTGGCTGAGCGCCTGTGTGTGCTGCTTCTGCTGCAACAGCATATAGTCACCCGGCAGATAGTCCTGATCCATGGACATGTTGTCGTCCAGATACTGATAGCCGGTAGTAGACTGTATCATGGAATTGTCTTTCTGCCATGTCAGGTTGATACCACTCAACAGCATCTTGCGGTTATAGGTGTTGAGTTGCGAAGAGTTAGCATCCTCCCAAGTCTTTTCCGTCGTGTTGTATTTGCCATACCCGAAGCCGTTTTGCGACACATACTGGAAGTCGGCAAAGACATCGAGGGTGAGATGATTGGACAACAGGTATGCCCATCTCACGTTGGCTCCGGCTTCCTTGCTCTTATCTGTCTTTTCGTCCAATGTAGCATGATCGAAGAAACCTTTTCGGGCATTATAAAAAGATGATATACTGATAGCACTCTTCTCATTCAGTCTTATGGTAGTGCCAACTTCTGCAACCATGCTATGACCCGAACCACCTCCCAAACGCGCCCAGGAGGACGGTTCTGCCAGCGGATTGGCGGTAAAGAGTCGGATAAGTCCGTTCTCTGCATTCATGCCATACAGCGTGCCTTGCGGTCCACGCAGCACATCAGCACGCTCCAGATTATACAGGTATCTGTTGTAGGCACTTTTCAGGATAACGGGCACCTGGTTATAATACATACCGACAGACACGCTTCCCAAACGCGAGCCTACTCCACGCAGATACAAGGACGAGGTAAGACGCGAGCCATAAGAGGGAACGGAAAGTGAAGGTATCTGTTCGCCCAGTTTGTCCAGACTGTTGTATCCTTGCATGTCAATCTGTTCAGAACCTATCATGGAAACCGCCAACGGCAGCCGGCGTAACAGCACATGCTCTTTGGGATGAGACACTACCACTACTTCGTCCAGATCGACTACACGTGAACTGTCAGGTATTTCTGCAGAAAAAGATAGGAGTGGCAATGCCGCCACTCCTACTATCATAATGAGTTGCTTGCTATTTGTGAAATTCATGCTGCAAAGGTAGCTTGATTTCACAGCATCTGCAATCCTAATTTATGAGGATTTTTTGAATCTTCGAACCCTGTTTCTTGATAATCAGTCCACGTGCTCCTTGGAGAGAGGACAGTTTTCTGCCATCTAAGGTGTAGAACATCACCGGAGCATCAACCTCCTGCTCATTCTGAACGACAGACTGTATGCCCTCGGGAGTAACCACTTGTGCACGGGCAACGTTGATTACATTGCCGCTGTTGGCATCAATCATCATACAGGTAACCTTACAGTTCATGATGTCTGCTACGGTAGAGGGAGTATTGAACGAGAGGGATGCTCCATACTTCTCTCCTGCTTTTACAGATGTAGGTATCAAGCCCACTTCGCCATAGTAGGAAGTGCCTACAATATATCTTGCCACATCATCGAAAGTGTACAGAGAATATTCGGTGGCATGTTCGCCTCCGGCTCCCCATACGCCCAAGTCAGGATCGCTTACAGAACTGTAATAGTTTCTTTGGTAACCGTTCAGATGGTCTTCAGTAACAATCAGCAACAGTCCGATATTGACACCGTCTTGCGACAAGGCGAAATGGGCAGATACAGGCACTTCAATCTTGCCATTCTGTTCGTTGTAAACGGCAAGGATATCCAAATCCGTTATAGCAGGAGTATCCATTTCCTTAGCCACCAGGTCAGTCCAGCAATCCTCATTGGGAGAATTGAACGAATAATCAACCACGCCATTTGAGGTGGACTGATACATGGGAGAGGAGATACAGTCACCACGATTGATTCTTGCCGTCGGAGAGTTGTTGAGACCCAGGAAACTGTTGGCATAACTGGTCATTCCGCTTTCGAAACTGTCACCCAAATAGATGTGGTATGCGATAGGCACCACCTTGTCGCCATAAATCTTTTCCAGGTACTCGAATGCAAGGATACCTGAAGGACAGAAACCGCAGTCCTGACCGGTAATCTCCTCAACAACTACACGCTTTACAGGCTGGAACAACAGGTTGGTGATATTCACGGCAATGGTATCAGGCATATTTTCATTGAATGCCTGCACTACCTTATAGCGGTTGATCTCACCCTTTGTCAAAGGAACGCTCTTGGCGAAGGAGAAAGCATACGACTCTCCTTTGGACAGGGTAAGAGTACTGACAGAAATCCTGTCAATTTCATTATTGCCGGCATCCAGCAGCAAGAGCGTAGGATTGGTATAGGTAGCTGTTCCCTCACTGTTCTTCACTACCTTGCCTTCAATGCTGATATTGTCTTGTGCCACAACTGCTGTGGATGAGGTGATGCCCAAGCCCAAGTCTGTTTGGCGCTGGATACGTACATTATCCACAAACACGATGCTCTGATCTTCGTTCTGGTTGACAAATGCCACATAGATGGATTTGCCTGCATAAGAAGACAGGGAGAAGGTGTAATCAGTCCATTCGCCTGCCAGATTGTTTTCCGTGGCACCTGGAGACAACTGGTCGTTCATAATCACGTTACCGTCTTTTTCAAACTCGGCAATGTCAGCATCGGTAAGATAGTCCATCACCCTGTCGGTTGCCAGCACGATGACCTTGAGTGTGTCTTTCTTGAACATACGGTAACTCTGTGCCTGGAAAGAGAGCCAGCACTTGTCATCGGGGATGTAACATTGCGGGGTTACCATCCAGTCGTTGGAACGACCGGCAGGACTGTATGAAGAGGTGGAAGCGGCACTGCAATCGGTCATGTCATCGTCGTAAACGGGAATCCAAGGATAACCTGTAGAGTTGATGAAGTCCAATTTCTGCATTTCCTCGGTAGGAGTCAGGTTGTCGCCCTCATAAAGTAGCATGTTTGCCACACCGTCTTTAAAGGTTTCGCTATAGACGAGTGTATCGTTAGAAGTGATGACACGTTCAAACTGTCCGAGATACTCCCACTGGAGGGTCGTGTTGGGGTTATCGCCCATGATGTCTGTTACCGATCCCTCTTTCACTACAAACCTGTAAACGGTATTGAGATAGAGGTTCTGGGTAGAGAGCGGATACATGAGCACCTGGTTGTCGTTGCTCAGCAGCTGGAGTTCACACACAGGTTCCGGTTCATTGCTGCGGTACATGTAAGCAGCTGCCGTATCGGTAAGTTGTACCTGTGTATCGAATGTCAGCAGAATGGGATTGGTAGTAAGATTGACCTGAGCCACACTGCTTCCGTCTTCCGGAGCGATGGAACTGAGAGATACAGGTTCTGCCTTCCTGCCGAAATAGTGGAGTACGATTTCCTTGTTCGACGAACTCTTGTCAGTCAGTTCTATGACTCCTGCCGGTATTTTCAGCAGATACTCCTGTCCTTCATCCAAGGCACGGGTTCTGAAACCTATCTCCACTACCTTGCTGTTACTGTTGTTCACCACTAAAGAGATGGCATTAGCCACCAATGTTCCATCGGCCTTGTACAACTGTACGGCAGACGCTTCTCCGGCAATGCACACATCACGGTTGAAGGTGAGCGAAACGCTTCTGAACTTGCTGAAAGCACTGCCGCTGACCGGTTGTTCGCTGTAGGTACTCAGCAAATCCACCTTCATCACTGCCTGTCCGAAGGATTCGCCCAGAGTAAGTATATAACTGTCGTATGGACTGGGGATGGCAGCCAGTATGGTACCGTCTGCAGATACTGCCACAGGAGAACCGGTATTTTCAAAGGAACTCTTGGCATAGAAATCCAACCCGTAATTCTGCTGTAATATCTCATCCAGTGCTATCCAGTAGCCTGGTCGGCGGACATAGAGAGAACGGATTGGTGTAGAGGAAGGGATAGCTGCGTAGATAGTTCCTTCATCATCCGTGACCACACATATCAAATCTCTGCTGGAGGCATCATCATAGATGGTAAATTCCCCGGTGGTAGTATTATACAGGCAAGGCACCCTGTACTCTTCGTAATTCTCTGTTCCTGCGAGCGGCTTCACCATATACGCCGTGGCACCTACATATACGCCATTGTTGCTGATGCGGATATCGTCCAACTGAAACAGTCCGTCAGCCAAGGGAGTAAGAGAGGAAGTGTTGTTGCCCTTGAAACCGGGTGCTATCCACTGCTTGGTGTCGCGGTCGTAGAGGAAATAGAGACGCTCGTTCATATAGCTGAAAGCCACGATGCCAACGATATACTTGGCATCAGAAGAGATTCCGCTGAACCTCACCATCTGGTAGTCGATGCCATCGGTGCCGGTCTTGGGGAAGCCTGGAGTCTCAATCAGCACAGGTTCCTCTTCCAGATTCCACAGCAAAGGATATTCCTTATAACCATCGGTATAGTTGTTGGCACGACCCACTGCCCATTTGCCGTCAGGGGTGATGGCTGCTACGACACCCTCTGACCAACCGGCAGGAAGCGGAAGCTCCTTCCATCCTTCAGTAGTGGTCCAGATAGAAGGTTTGTCGTTGCGAGCTCCCACTATGACGCTACCGTCATCGGTCACATCATTCACTGCACCCGAGGTCATCAGAGCATCATCTCCCTTCAGATCAATGATTCTGCTGTTTTTCACATCAATCAACTGAGGAAAGTCGTATGAACCTTCCGACGGAGATACGCCGTATGCCACAGCCCACAATCCGTTGTCCGACATACCCCTTATACAGGTTTGGTCAGTCAGCTTATACACATTGAGCACAGGTGCGGATACAGTCTCCTGCGCCCATAAACCCGACCATGTCGGCAAGCATGCCAACAGTGCCGTTAAGAATATCACTACTTTTGTTTTCATAAAGTTATAAATTGTCTGAATATTGTATCAATTAAGAAGTTATCCCTCTACAATCTGCAAAAGTACTAATTATTTTCATTATCTATTCACTCAAAATTGGAAAATTAATTGTAAGTTTGCATTTGCTTGTGCAGTTACTGCATTTAGAAATGCTATTAGTATCATTATGTAAAATGATTGAAGTTAAAAACGCGAAACTGATTGTTGGAGATGCCACATTGTTCGAGAACCTTTCCTTCATCGTCAAAGAGGGAAGCATGGTAGGATTAAGCGGACCCTCGGGCAGTGGAAAGACCACATTGCTCAAGTCCTTCATGGGCTTTACCACACTTAATGATGGCATATTGAGTTTTGACGGGGAACCTATTACACCTACTACCTCCGAGTATTTCAGAAGATACACTGCCTATATCCCCCAGGACACTGTGTTTCCTTACACTACTGTTCAGGAGTTGGTGAAGCTTCCTTTCAGCCTGAAAGCCAATGCCCATCTCTCGTTCTCACGCGAATTGCTTTTTCGTGAGTGGGACATGCTCGACCTTTCCCCTACGCTGTATGAGAAGAAGACAGAAGAGATCAGCGGTGGCGAGCGCCAACGGATAATGCTGTCGCTATGCGGCTTGCTGGAGAAGCGCATCATACTGGTTGACGAACCCACTTCTGCACTGGATGAAAGGACAACGGCATTGGTAGGCGAATACCTGAAAAGGTTTACCATACGAGGTGCTGCCATACTGGCTGTCAGTCATAGTCCGGTATTTCTGCAGTATTGTCACCAGATAGTACAGCTCAGAAATAACGAATAGCCTCTACCCTTTATACTATCCTCTTTATACACATATACCCACAGAGATATTATGACTACAGATATTTCATACATCGGCATGGCGTTGGGATTGCTCTTGATGCTCTTGCCCATTTATTTCTTTTACCGTTTCAAGACAGGACAAATCCTCTCAACCCTGCTGGCCACCACACGCATGGTGGTACAGCTGTTTCTCATAGGACTGTACCTGAAGTATCTGTTTCTTTGGAACAATCCCTTCATCAACATCCTTTGGGTAATCATCATGGTGGTTGTCGCCGCATTTACCGGTGCCCGGAGGGCGCATCTCCGCCTGCGTACCATGCTCCTGCCGTTGATTGGCGGCTTCTTTGCCAGTGCACTGCTGGTTGGAATGTACCTCCTTGTTTTCGTATTGCAGTTACGTCATCCTTTTGACGCAAGGTATTTTGTACCCATCATGGGTATTCTGATGGGCAACATGCTCAGTGTCTGTGTCATCGGACTCACCACATTCTATGACGGGTTGCATCGTGAACAAGGTCTGTATTACTATCTGTTGGGCAATGGTTCTTCGCGTATGGAGGCGGTAACCCCCTTCCTGAGAAAGGCCATAGACAAGTCGTTTGCACCATGTATTGCCAATATGGCGGTCATGGGCATTGTGTCGCTCCCCGGTACGATGATCGGCCAGATATTGGGAGGTTCTGCACCAGGTATAGCCATCAAATACCAGATGATGATAATTGTCATCACCTTTACTGCATCCCTGCTTGCTCTCATGCTTACCATTTACCTGTCTGAGAGAAAGAGAAAACTGAATGAACTTTAACCCAAATAAAATATGCAGGATGCCCATACGCAAGGGCATCCTGCACAAACGTTTCAGTTAAAGCAGTGATAAGGTTCTGTTGAAACCGCAGATGAGGGTCAGTTAGACATAGTGATGAGCACCAATCCTACAACAAAGAGCAGGAACATGGCGGCTATGAGTTTGGAGGTACCACGAGGTGCCTTGGCAAATTCCTTCCATACAAACACGCCCCATATCATAGCCACAACCGGAGCGGCATTGCTCAACGCATAGGCAATAGCCGGATTGGCGGCACCTGCACCCATAAAACTTATCACCATACCACTCATCCAGATAAATCCGCCCAACATGCCGATAAGGTGTGTACGCATGTCACCGGCAAGATAATCCTTCATGGACACTTTATCGCCACATACAGGATGCTTCATCGCCACACTGTTAAACAGCGGAGTAGTGAGCAGCACACCCAAGGCAAAGAAGAATACGCCTGTATAAGGAGTGAGAGTACCTGTTCCACCCTTTACATATTCTGCATCGAGTGACTTCACCACCAGACCATAGAAAAACATGATGGCCATACCTGCTATCACAGCTAACACGATGCCTTTGGCGGCACCTCCCTGTCTGTTCTCGCCTGACGACAACTTGCTGTACGCCCTGCTACATATATAGATGGCTATACAGATGACCACCACGCCGATCCATAAAAGCACTTGATCGCCAGGATATGTCTCACCGGCAATGACAATCAGCAGATAATTGAATACAATACCTCCAATCCATGCCAGTCCGCCACCGATAGGAAAGCCCACTGACATACCTGCCACAGCTATTGCTGCAGTCAAGAAGATATTACCGAAGTTCCATACTATGCCACCCAATAAGGCATACATCACAGAACTGCCGTCCATGTTCTGAAGGTTATCGAAAAAGGTAAGGCCTTCGCTTCCCATGCTTCCCAAAGTCAGGGCACCTAAAGCGGCTGTAAGGAATACTCCTAAAGTAAAATCCCAGTAGAATAGTTCAAAACTCCATTTTCTGGCTGCCACCAGTTTTTGGGTGTTAGCCCATGAGCCCCAGCACAGGCAGCAATAAATGCAGCATAGCAATGCTCCGAAATAACTGTTAATAAGAATCATTTTGGTAAAGTGTTATGTAAATAATCGATTAGTTTCCGCAAAAGTAAAACAATTTATCGGAAATATACAAGGAAAAGGTGGAAATCTTTGTTTTTGGCACTCACCTCTTACCTCTTTCCGAAGAGCACAGGTGCATCATCATCAAAGAATACAACGCTGCTGTTTCAGTCCTTAACCTGCTTTCTCCCAAATGAACGGAGACAAAACCATTGTCAATCGCTGTCTTGACTTCCTCGACAGAGAAATCACCTTCGGGACCTATAAAAACGGTCATAGGCTCTGCAGGAATCTGTGCGGTCAAGGCATCCAACAGATACTCGCGAGGAATCTCATCATGACAATGCGCAATATACTTGTTCCCTGGCAGTTCAGATGCCATGCATTGCCTGAAACCTATCATCTCGTCCACGATAGGTTTATAGGCTTTATGACTTTGCTTCATGGCAGATCTGACAATCCTCTCAACCCGGTCGGTCTTGACGATATGCCGCTCCGAGTTCTGGCAATCAAGGAACGAAATGCGGTTGATGCCGATTTCTGTAGCTTTCTCTGCAAACCATTCCATTCTCTCCATCATCTTGGTGGGAGCTATGGCTATATTGTAAGGAGAATACAGGTTGTCAGACTGACTAATGCTTTCCGTAATCCGATAAAGACACCTTTTCTTGTTACATTCGGTAATGACGGCATTATAGGCATTGCCCACACCGTCAATCAGCACGATCTGGTCATCGCGATTCAGTCTCAATACCTTGATGGCATGTGCAGCCTCCTCGACTGGCAGTTCCGACTGCTCTGTCGCATGGGGCACATAAAACGTTCTGATCTCCTTCATAAGCTAATGTGTGTTTGGGTACAATGTGGCTTTCAGCACAAACGATTACCCCGGTAAGAAGCAATCCATCTTCCGTTGGTATCCCTTTCTATCCTTATGGTGCCAGGCAACCACTCCGTTGACGGTTCTTCACCGTCCAGATAACTGATATATGAAACGAATCCATCCTGCAGATGTACCACCATCATGGCATATTGCATATTGCCTACAAACAGACTATGACATGCTATCTTCCGCCTATGATTTTTTGCGATTTTCATGGATGGAAAACATTTTGACTCCCGACCTTTTATGGATAGTGTCACGTGGTATCGCAGTGGTGTCACGTACTATTGCCGTACTGTCGGGAGATTCCAATGGAGCAGTTTTCTTTTGCTGATGGAACCTTATGAGTTGTACTCCGTTGATAAACATCAGCTTCATGGTGTTGTTTTCGTCACTTCCCTTGTCCAGATAGATGAAACCTTTCAGCGACTTTATCTTATGGACATTGTCGGTAGTTACGCGCAACTGGGACAAGCCCGACATGTATACCTGATTCCGGTAGGATGCCACACTGTCGTTGTCATAGGTCACAGCCATATAGATGACTGCGTCCTTCGTTCCGCTCTGATACACGAAATTGGACATGAAGTGGAGTTGCAACACATCACCTGCAGCAAAGAGCGAATCGCCTTTGATGTGGAAATCCACCCTGTTGTAAGGTGGAATGGGCGTAAGCAAATATTCCGTATTCTGTCTCCATATATTGGCGGTATCTCCGTCTTCCGAATATCCGGAGTACTTGTTTATCTCGCCAGTAGATGCACCCAACGCCAGCACTTGTTCCTCAAGTCGGGAGGAAATGTTCTGATAGACTGATTTAAGCAGTTCTGCATGTGTACAGTAATAGACCATGGAACTGTCAAAGACCGCCTGCGATACCTGGTGCTTTTCAAGAATCTCTGTCATATACAGGTTCTTGTTGAAATCCGTATTCTTTTCATAATGCACGCCTGTCATGGAGGTCATGACATGGAAATCGTACAGAATGGCTTCCATCTCATCGGGTTCTAAATATTCCGATGGTATCTGAGGCTTACATCCGGTCAATACCCATACAAGAACCAGTACAAGACCGAAACAGGGACGATGGAGTGTAAACATATACGGTATGATTTTGCAGTAATACGCTATGGTTGACATTACGCTATGAATTGTGCTTCTGCATCATAGAAGCCAATCTATTGCGATAAAACAGCAGAAGCATACACACACCGACCGATATGTTAGCATCAGCAATGTTGAACACCGGACTGAAAAACACAAATGGCTGTCCGCCTACAAACGGCACAAAATCGGGCCAAGTGGTTTCTATCATAGGGAAGTAGAGCATATCTACCACCTTGCCCATAAGCACAGGGGCATATCCGGTACCAAAGGGTACAAATTCAGCCACAAACATGCTGCTGGACTCACTGAAAACCAAGCCATAAAAGATACCATCGATGATATTGCCGATGGCACCGCCAACAATCATGGACAGACAGATAAGAAAGCCTGTGGGTATTACCGCTTTGATTTGTCTCACTACATAAACCACAATCATGGAAACAAGTACTACCCTGAGACACGAGAGCAACAGCTTGCTCCCAAGTTCCATTCCGTATGCCATGCCATTGTTCTCAACGAAACAAATCTTGAACCAGCCTGTAACGTCGATACACTCATGAAGGGTCATGTGTGTCTTGATCCAGATTTTGGTTGCTTGGTCAACAACCAAAATCAGGAGTACAATCAGACAGAAAATCCATTTGGAGGAAAGAATCTGCTTATTATCGCTCATCAATGTGTTTTTAATGCCTGCGGTTCTGTTTGGACTCTACGCTCAATGTGGCATGAGGCACAGCACGAAGTCTTTCCTTTGGTATCAGTTTGCCGGTGATTCTGTCAATGCCGTAAGTCTTGTTTTCAATTCTTACCAAAGCAGCTTCCAGTCCTTGTATGAACTTCTGCTGTCGGCTTGCCAACTGTATCAGTTCCTCTTTGGTCTGTGTGGCACTACCCTCCTCCAGAATCTTATACGTAGGTGATGTATCATCCACGTCATTGCCGTCTTGGTTCATCAAAACGCGCATCATCTGATCGTAGTCTCTTTTTGCAAGAGTGAGCTTCTCGTGTATGATGGTCTTGAACTCCTGGAGTTCTTCATCTGAATACCGAACTTTTTCTGTCATAGTCATTAAGATTGAATGGTTACACCTTGTTAATTTGGATAGTTATAGTAAATTCGTCAATTTCCACCGTCTGACCGGCATTCTCTGCATACGTGATGCTGTCGGCAAGGATCTGTGACTTGATATAATCTTCATAGGCAGCCACCGCATTTTTCACAGCATCTACAGCATTGATGACAACATTGATTCTGTCGGTTATCTCCAAGCCAGAATCCTTTCTGATATTCTGAATTCTGTTGATGATTTCGCGTGCGATACCTTCGTTTCTGAGTTCATCCGTAATGGTTACGTCAAGAGCCACGGTCAGATTGCCTTCGTTGCTTACCAGCCATCCGGGGATATCCTCATTGATGATTTCCACATCTTCGATATCCACAGAAACACTGTTTCCCTCGACAGACAGCTGTATCATCCTATTGGTCTCAAACAAGTTGATATCCTCCTGTGACAGTTCATTCAGTTGTTGTGACACAGCCTTCATCAGTTTGCCGTACTTCTTGCCCATCGTGCGGAAGTTGCATTTCACGCGCTTCACCAGAACACCGCTTCCTTCCACGAACTTCAGCTCCTTGACATTGACCTCATTGAGAATCAATTCCTTGACAGCAGAGATATAATACTTTTGCTTGCTGTCAACAGCGGGAATCATGATTTCGTGTAACGGTTGCCTTACCTTGATATTGACCTTTCTGCGAAGAGCAAGAACCATCGAAGTGATTTTCTGTGCCATGCACATCTTCATTTCCAGTTCCTCATCAATGAAAGCGGTATCTGCTTTGGGATAGGAAGCCAAATGCACAGAAGCATGCGACTCTCTGTGTGATGCGCCTTGCAAGTCAAGATACAAGCGGTCGGCATAGAACGGAGCGAAGGGCGCAAGCAGTTTTGCAACGGTCTCCAGACAAGTGTATAAGGTCTGGTATGCTGACAGCTTGTCTGAGCTCATCTCCTTACCCCAGAAACGTTTTCTGTTGAGACGCACATACCAGTTGCTCAAATCGTCGTTCACAAACTGCTCTATCAGTCGTCCTGCACGAGTCGGGTCATAATCCTGCATCTCCTTGTCCACATTCTGAACCAGGGTATGCAATACAGACAATATCCAGCGGTCGATTTCAGGACGCTCACTCAGTGGCACATCCTCTTCCTTGTAATCAAAGCCATCCACATTGGCATACAGGCTGAAGAAAGAGTATGTATTGTACAGAGTTCCAAAGAACTTGCGCTTCACCTCATCCACGCCTTCCGGGTCGAACTTCAGGTTGTCCCATGGCTCTGAGTTGGTCATCATGTAGAATCTTACCGGATCGGCACCGTATTTGTCCATCATCTCAAACGGATTGACCACATTGCCCACATGTTTCGACATCTTGTTACCTTTGGCATCCAACACAAGACCGGTAGAAATGACGTTCTTGAAAGCCACGCTGTCAAATACCATAGTAGCTATGGCATGAAGCGTAAAGAACCAGCCACGGGTCTGATCGACGCCCTCATTGATAAAGTCTGCAGGGAAGGCGATTCTATCGTCTATCAATTCCTTGTTTTCAAAAGGATAGTGAATTTGGGCATAGGGCATGGAACCTGAATCAAACCACACGTCGATCAGATCGCTTTCTCTCTTCATCAGCTTGCCCTTGGAACTCACCAGACAGATGTCGTCCACAAAAGGTCTGTGTAGGTCAATCAGGTCATAGTTTTCCTGTGAATAGTCACCGGGTACAAAACCTTTCTCCTTCAATGGGTTCGAGGACATGACACCGGCACTTACTGCCTTTTCTATTTCTGCGTACAGTTCCTCCAGGCTGCCGATACATATCTCTTCGCCCTCTTCATCACGCCAGATGGGCAAGGGAGTTCCCCAGAAGCGCGAACGTGAGAGGTTCCAGTCGTTCAGGTTCTCCAGCCAGTTGCCGAATCTGCCACTTCCTGTACTTTCAGGCTTCCAGTTGATGGTCTTGTTCAGTTCCACCATCCTGTCCTTTTTCGCGGTAGAACGGATGAACCATGAGTCAAGGGGATAATACAGCACAGGCTTGTCAGTGCGCCAGCAGTGGGGATAGTTGTGCACGTGCTTTTCTATTCTAAGCACTTCGCCCGCCTGCTTGAGGGTCATGCAAAGCACGATATTCAAGTCTTCCGCTTTCGCTGCAGCTACTTCGTCATATTTTCCATTGACGTTGAATTCCGGCTTGTAGGCATTCTTTACGTACTCCCCTGCATACTGTGCATACAGGTCGCATGCCACACACGAAGCTACAAAATGGTTGTCCAGCTCTTCTATCTTGTAGTATTTGCCTTCCAGGTCAACCATCGGTCTTGTCTCACCCTTCTTGTTGATGAGGAAAAGTGGGGGTATATGGGCATCCTTTGCCACTTTGGCGTCATCGGCACCAAAGGTCGGGGCGATATGTACGATACCTGTACCGTCTTCAGTAGTAACGTAGTCTCCGGGAATCACACGGAAAGCACATTCTGACATTTCCACAAAGCGGTCTTTTCCGTTCTCGGATGTAAACACCTTATCAGCATGTTCATCCGCATATTGCTGTACATAGGCGGGAGCGTTGCCATCTATTTTCTGACAGGGCTTCACCCAAGGCATCAGCTGCTTGTATTGCATGCCGCAAAGTTCAGTACCCGTCATCACCTTCACTACCTTGTAGGGTACCGTCTTGTCACCAGGCTTGTAACTGTCAAGTTCCATTTCCTTGCCCTTTTCGTTGAAATAGGCAGACAGACGGGATTCAGCCACCACTACGGTAATCTTGGCACCTGTATATGGATTATAGGTCTGCACAACGGCATAGGTTATCTTAGGACCTACACACAGGGCAGTATTTGAGGGAAGAGTCCAGGGAGTTGTGGTCCATGCTGCGAAATAGGGCTTGCCCCACTCGTTCCACGAAGCATCTTCCGACAGGATTTCGAACAAAGCGGTACATGTGGTGTCCTTGACGTCCCTATAGCAACCCGGCTGGTTCAGTTCATGCGAAGACAGTCCTGTACCGGCACCGGGAGAATATGGCTGGATGGTGTAGCCTTTGTACAATAACCCTTTGTTGTACAACTGCTTCAGCAGCCACCATAAAGTTTCGATATACTTATTGTCATAGGTGATATAGGGATGATCCAGATCCACAAAATAACCCATCTGCTCTGTCAGCTTGCGCCATTCTGCGGTAAACTTCATCACATTCTCCCTACATTTCCTGTTATAGTCGGCTGTGGAAATGTACCGTTCGCTGTCCTTGTTGTCTATATCCGCCTTGGTGATACCCAGCTCCTTTTCTACGCTCAGTTCCACCGGAAGTCCATGGGTATCCCAGCCTGCCTTTCTGCGTACCTGGTACCCCTTCATGGTCATGTATCTGTTGAACGTGTCTTTGATGGAGCGCGCCAAGACATGGTGGATACCCGGATGACCATTGGCAGAAGGAGGACCTTCGAAAAAGATAAACTGTGGACAGCCGTCCTTCTCGTCAATGGATTTGTGGAATATGTCCGCACTGTTCCATTGCTCCAATATCTCATTGTTAACTCTCGTCAAATCAAATTGTTTGTGTTCAGCAAACTTGGCCATATTATACGTTTATTGTTTACCTATTTAAATGAAAAAACGTTGCAAAGATACTAATATTCAAATACACTGCCAAATTAAATGTTGTTTTTCAGAGAAAGCATTTCACCCTTTATCGGCAGGGAAGCAAAAGAATCACTTCTCTTTTATTTCTTTAAGATGCGTCTGTATATACCTCATTTCCTTGAGTATATGTTCTTTTCGCTTGATAATATAAGGGGTTGGGCGTGATGAATCATAACGGATGGGGTTAGGTAGCGTGGCAGCTATCAAAGCGCACTGTCCTTTTGCCAGTTCCTTGGCTGTGGACTGAAAATGCCATTCGGCAACAGCATCCACTCCATAGATTCCGTCTCCCATTTCTATGGAGTTCAGATACACCTCCATGATTCTGTCTTTGCTCCACATCAGCTCTATCAGTACGGTAAAATAGGATTCAAGTCCCTTGCGCAACCAGGATCTGTCGGGCCACAGGAACACGTTCTTTGCCGTTTGCTGCGATATGGTACTGGCACCATGCTTGTTTTTCTTACCCTTTTTCTGGTTGTGTGCTATGGCTTTTTCTATGGCATTGAAATCAAAACCGTGATGCAGATAGAACCGCTGGTCTTCACTCGCCACCACAGCCAAAGGCATGTATTCGGACATTTGTTCCAAAGGCACCCAGTGGTGATGACACGTAATGCTCTTGCCTTCTTTTATCTGCTCTGCCATCCTGATGAACATCAGCGGCGTAAAATAGACCGGAACAAAACGCAACAGCACTACAGAAAGAATGGTGGAAGCCAAAAAGGCGACCACCATCCATTTTATTGTATTGATGAAAATCTTCAAGACAATCATTGTCTGCTACAGCAAGTATCAATTCTGAGACTGAGCCTGAGCAGCCTGTATCATTGACTGGCTTGCATACATATATACTTCCACGCGACGGTTCTGCTGGCGACCGGCTGCTGTAGAGTTGTCAGCCACGGGATTGCTGGAACCCTGACCCTCAACAGACTTGATTTGGGCTGCTGATACGCCACAACTCTTCAGGTAGTTTGATACGCTGTTGGCACGGTTTACAGACAGGGGCTGGTTGATGGCATCGTTACCGGTATTGTCGGTATGACCGATGATAGATACGTCACAGTCTTTGTTGCTGTTCAGTACGGTAGCAAACTGGGCCAGAGAGTTCTTGGCACTTGTGCTCAGGTCTGACTTGTTGGTAGCGAAAAGAATACCGGAATCAAAGGTTACCTTCACGGCAGCAAGACCGTTGTTGTCGGTTACTGACTCCACCTGTGCGTTCTGCACCTGCTCAGCCTGCTTCTTGGCCTTGTCCATTTTGTTACCGATAATGGCACCTGCACCTGCACCGATGGCACCACCCAGGGCTGCACCTACGGCAGTATTTCCTGCCATCTTACCGATGATAGCACCTACCAATGCACCGCCGCCTGTACCTATAGCAGCACCTTTCTGAGTATTGTTACACCCAGCAAAAATAACACCCAGACAAAGGATGAGTGTAAATAATCTTACTTTTTTCATTTGTGATGTTAGTTAAAAGTTTATTTTCGACATGCAAAGATAATCTAATTATTTAAATGTAGTGTAGCGTTTCAAACTTTTTTTTGTACTTTTGCAAGCAAAATTTAAAAATTAACAGAGATTTGCAACCATGGCAAAGGAATTAAAAGATGTAGCGAAAAGGGCTGACAATTACAGCCAATGGTATAATGATTTGGTAACCAAGGCCGACTTGGCGGAACAGTCTGCTGTAAGGGGCTGTATGGTGATAAAGCCATACGGATATGCCATCTGGGAGAAGATGCAGCGCCAGTTGGACGACATGTTCAAAGCCACAGGCGTACAGAATGCTTATTTCCCCCTGCTTATCCCTAAGTCGTTCCTATCGAGAGAGGCAGAGCATGTGGAGGGATTTGCCAAAGAATGTGCTGTTGTAACCCATTACCGTTTGAAATCCAACAGCGACAAGAGCGGAGTGGTGGTTGACCCAGAAGCAAAACTGGAAGAGGAGCTGATTGTACGTCCTACTTCCGAAACAATCATTTGGAATACATACAAGAACTGGATACATTCATGGCGTGACCTGCCCCTGCTGTGCAACCAGTGGTGCAACGTGATGCGCTGGGAGATGCGTACTCGCCCGTTCCTGCGTACCAGCGAGTTCCTGTGGCAGGAAGGCCATACAGCCCATGCTACACGCGAGGAGGCTGAACAGAAAGCCCAAGAAATGCTTAAGGTGTATGCCGACTTTGCAGAGCAATGGATGGCTGTTCCTGTTGTCCAGGGCGTGAAGAGTGCCACAGAGCGCTTTGCCGGTGCGTTAGACACATATACTATAGAAGCCATGATGCAGGACGGAAAGGCCCTGCAGAGCGGTACCAGTCATTTCCTTGGACAGAATTTCGCCAAGGCATTTGAAGTGACTTTCTTGAACAAGGAAAACCAGCAGGAATATGTTTGGGCAACCTCATGGGGTGTATCTACCCGACTGATCGGTGCCTTGATCATGACCCATTCCGATGACAACGGACTGGTGCTTCCTCCCCGTTTGGCTCCTATTCAGGTGGTCATTGTTCCCATTTCGAAGGGTGCCGACCAACTGGCTCAGATTACAGAGAAAGTGAACCCCATCATGTCCCAACTCCGTTCACTCGGCATCAGCGTCAAATATGACGATTCTGACAACAAGCGTCCGGGATTCAAGTTTGCCGACTACGAACTGAAAGGCGTACCTGTAAGATTGGTATTGGGCGGCAAGGATCTTGAGAACGGCACCATCGAAGTGATGAGACGTGACACCCTGGAGAAATACACGGTTGCCATCGACACTGTGGTGGAGCATGTAAAGACACTTCTCGACGACATACAGCAGAATATCTTCAAGAAGGCGCTTGCCTATAGGGACGCTCACATCTATGAGTGCGACAACTATGAGGAATTCAAGGAAAAGATCAAGGATGGCGGCTTCTTCTTGTGCCATTGGGACGGAACAGAAGAGACCGAGGCAAAGATTAAGGAAGAAACCCAGGCTACCATTAGGTGCGTGCCCTTCGGCTACGAACAGACTGAAGGCATTGACATGGTGAGCGGAAAACCTGCCAAGCACAGGGTGATTATCGCAAGAAGTTATTAGGTCTACCCCATGCGTTCTTGACACAAACATTTTCTTCTATATATATAATAGGTAAGTTAAATACAGTATTTCGATGGAATTAGCGACAAAATACGATCCAAAAGTTGTAGAAAACAAATGGTATCAGTACTGGATAGACAACAAACTGTTTAGTAGCAAGCCGGATGGCAGAAAACCCTACACAGTGGTGATACCTCCACCCAATGTTACCGGTGTGTTGCACATGGGACACATGCTCAATAACACCATACAGGACATCCTCGTTCGCAGGGCACGTATGGAGGGTAAGAACGCCTGTTGGGTGCCCGGCACCGACCATGCCTCCATTGCCACTGAAGCCAAGGTAGTGAAGAAGTTGGCTGGTCAGGGCATCAAGAAACACGACTTGTCACGCGATGAGTTTCTGAACCATGCCTGGGACTGGACCCATGAGCACGGAGGAATCATCCTGAAACAGCTGCGCCGTTTGGGTGCCTCTTGCGATTGGGACAGGACTGCGTTCACCATGGACGAACCCCGTTCGGAAAGTGTCAACAAGGTGTTTGTTGACCTGTACCGCAAGGGTTACATATACAGAGGACTGCGCATGGTCAACTGGGACCCGAAAGCCCAGACAGCTTTGAGCAATGAGGAGGTGGTATATCGCGAGGAGCAGTCCAAGCTCTACCATCTCAAGTATTATCTGGCACCTGATTCCGTTGTGGAGGATGAGTTCCTGAAGTCCGAGACCGACATCATCCATAAGGACGAGAAAGGCTACTATGCAGTAGTGGCCACCACCCGTCCGGAAACCATCATGGGTGATACTGCCATGTGTATCAATCCCAAAGACCCCAAGAACCAGTGGCTGAAAGGGAAGAAAGTGATTGTTCCTTTAGTGGACAGGGTGATTCCCGTTATTGAAGACAGGTATGTAGATATCGAGTTTGGTACTGGCTGTCTGAAGGTGACTCCCGCACATGATGCCAACGACAATATGCTGGGCAAGACACACCAACTGGAGACCATAGACATCTTCAATCCCGATGCAACCATCTCTGACCAGTCTCCCTTGTACGTAGGCATGGACAGGTTTGACTGTAGGAAACAAATCGTGGTTGACCTTGCTGAAGCTGGATTGATGGAACGTGTGGAGGACTACACCAACAAGGTGGGCTATTCGGAGCGCAATCCCGATACCGTCATCGAGCCCCGTCTTTCCTTGCAGTGGTTCCTGAAGATGACCCACCTGGCAGAAATAGCACTGAAGCCCGTCATGGACGGCGAGATTGTGTTCCATCCTGAAAAATACAAGGCCACCTACAAGAACTGGCTGGAGAATATCCAGGACTGGTGTATCTCCCGTCAGTTGTGGTGGGGACACAGGATTCCTGCCTACTACTACGATACAGACAAGTTCGTTGTGGCTGAGACCAAAGAGGAAGCCCTGGCTCTTGCCAAGCAGGAGAGCGGCAACAGCAGCCTGACCCTCGACAGTCTGACACAGGATGATGATGCCTTGGATACATGGTTCTCTTCCTGGCTGTGGCCTATTTCTCTGTTTGACGGTATCAACAAGCCTGGCAACGAAGAGATTTCCTACTACTACCCCACCGCAGACCTTGTAACCGCACCCGATATCATCTTCTTCTGGGTAGCAAGGATGATCATGGCTGGTGAAGAATACATGCATCAGGTTCCGTTCAGGAATGTGTATTTCACGGGTATCGTTCGCGACAAGCTGGGCCGCAAGATGTCCAAATCTCTCGGCAACTCACCCGACCCCATTGAACTGATCGAGAAATACGGTGCCGACGGTGTGCGCATGGGAATGATGCTTTCTGCTCCTGCCGGCAACGACATCCTGTTCGACGAGTCGCTTTGTGAGCAAGGAAGAAACTTCAACAATAAGATCTGGAATGCCTTCAGGTTGGTGAGCAACTTCGAGGTGAGCGACACTATTGAGCAGCCCGAGATATGCAAGCTGGCTGGCTGTTGGCTGCAGGCCAAGATCAATGAGGTGAGCGAAGAGGTGGATTCGCTGTTCGACAAGTACCGCATCAGCGAGGCGTTGATGTGTGTCTATAAACTGTTCTGGGATGAGTTCTCGTCATGGTACTTGGAGATGATCAAGCCTGAATATGGTTCCCCCATTGACGGCAAGACCTATGCCACCGTGTTGGAGCATTTTGAACAGTTATTGAAACTGCTGCATCCGTTCATGCCCTTTATCACCGAGGAGTTGTGGCAGCATCTGTATGACAGGAAAGAGGGCGAGTCTATCATGTTCGCACCTGTTTCTTCGGTTTCGCTCAGCGAAGCACAACGCACCATGCTGGATGAGATGGAAAAGGTGAAGCAGATAATCAGCGGTGTCAGAACGATACGCAACCAGAAGAACATTGCACCTAAGAACGCACTGGTATTGCAGATTCTCAATACCCATGCTTATGACGCATATCTGCCTGTCATCACCAAGATGGCAAACATCTCTTCTGTGGAGTATGTTGCTGCCAAGGATGCCGACGCCTCCGCATTTATGGTAGGCACAGACGAATTTGCCATTCCTTTGGGCAATCTTATTGACAAGGATGCGGAAATAGAGAAGCTGGAGGCACAACTCAAGCATTTGGAGCAATTCCTTTGTGGTATAGAGAAGAAACTGTCCAACGAGAGATTTGTCGCCAACGCACCAGCTAATGTGGTCGAAATGGAGCGCAAGAAGCAAAGTGACAGCAAAGAGAAGATTGCTGCCATCAAGGCTTCACTCGCCAAACTGAAATCATAAGCATCATTTGCATTTATACTATAACAAGAGGCTTGTCAGGTTTATATACATGGCAAGCCTCTTGTAATTCATGTCAGCAAAATTACTGACGTTGATAGCCTATTTTATTTGAAACTCTTGATGGAAAAAGCGTTCATACACAAGCAAAGTATTAACGCTTTTGCCTTTTCAAGGCGTATC
>CALZXH010000025.1 GCA_945830055.1 uncultured Prevotella sp. | reverse complement strand
AAAAAGGTAATTTCTAACTGTAAAGATATTTTTATATTACATATAATAATATATATATATATTATTATATGTAATATAAACTCCTATATATATACGAGGCAAGGAATGTAGGTACAAAAACACAAGTAAGCTCTGTAACCTGTGTAACTTTTGTAACCGTGATTTGGTACAACGATTTGAAAAATATAAATGAAGAAAGCTATCACAAATTCGGGGAAAACATATTACGAATTCGGGGAAAACAGGATAACGAGACAAAATGTTTCGTAACTTTGCAGAGTGATTCCAGCAGAAGGCTTGCTGAACCCTCACGAAGGTCGAAAATGATGACAGGCGCCGGTCATCAACTGCGACACTACAGGAAGATAAGCAATGCACCTGCTCAGACGGAAAAATAGGAGAAAAACAAAAAAAATCAGAGTTCCCGCCGATTTACCCATGAAAATCACTAAATTTGTAGCATCAATCAAAACGAAAGGAAAGCTTGCCCATTGGTCAGAATAATGAATGGATGGGCATAACACGAACTAACAATGTAGAGAAATAACTAAAACTAAAAAAATGAAAGCACAATTCTTATTAGGCTTGGATGTGGGCAGCAGTTCTGTCAAGGCCTCCCTTGTAGATGCCGTCAGTGGAAAATGCGTGGCTTCTGACTTTTTCCCGAAACAAGAAGCGCCGATTATGGCACTCAAAACAGGATGGGCGGAGCAAGACCCCGAAATGTGGTGGGAGAACTCAAAGAAAGCCATCGCCCAGATACTGAAGACCTCCGAGGCCAGTACGAGTGACATCAAAGCCATTGGTATCTCGTACCAGATGCACGGACTGGTGTGCGTGGACAAGGATCTGAAAGCCATCCGCCCCGCCATCATCTGGTGCGACTCAAGGGCGGTTCCCTACGGGGAAAAAGCATTCAACGAACTGGGAGCAGACTACTGTCTGGGGCACATGCTCAACTCGCCCGGCAACTTCACGGCAGCAAAACTGGCGTGGGTGAAGGAAAACGAGCCTGAGAACTTTGAGCGCATTCATAAGATAATGCTTCCAGGTGACTATATCGCTCTGAAACTTAGCGGCGTAGCCAACACAACGGTGAGCGGACTAAGCGAGGGCATCCTATGGGACTTCCAACAGAATAGCATGGCAGACCAGCTGCTGGCATACTACGGATTCGACCGCAATCTGATTCCCGATATCGTACCGACCTTTGCCATCCAGTCAGCCGTGTCGGCGCAGGCTGCCCAGGAGACAGGACTCACAGAGGGCACCCCCATCTGTTACAGGGCAGGAGATCAGCCCAACAACGCACTGAGCCTGAATGTGTTCAACCCCGGAGAGATAGCCTCCACGGCAGGTACCTCGGGCGTGGTATATGGCGTGCTCGATCTGGTGAGATATGACGAACAGGGCAGGGTGAACACCTTTGCACACGTGAACCATACCGATGAACAGACCCGACTGGGAGTGCTGCTCTGCATCAACGGCACGGGCATCCTCAACGCCTGGACAAGACGTACCGTGGCACCCGAAGGCATCGGCTACGGCGAGATGAACGAACTGGCTGCCAAGGTGCCCATCGGCAGCGACGGCATCTCCATCATCCCCTTCGGAAACGGTGCCGAGCGCGTGCTGAAAAATCAGGAAACCGGCTGTTCTATCCACGGTATTAACTTCATCAAGCACAACAAGGCCCATATCATCAGAGCTGCCCAGGAGGGTATCGTGTTCAGCTTCTGCTACGGTATGGAAATCATGCAGCAGCTGGGCATGAACATCACGAAAATCCATGCAGGCAAGGCCAACATGTTCTTGAGCGACATCTTCCGCAACACGCTGTCGTCGGTCAGCGGCGCCACCATAGAACTGTATGACACGGACGGAAGCATAGGAGCCGCTCGTGGAGCTGGCATCGGAGCTGGCATCTACAAGGACCATGACGAGGCATTCCAGACACTGGACAAACTGGAGGTTATCCAGCCCGACGAAAGCAACAGGGCTGCTTATCTGGAAGCCTACTCCAGATGGAAAGTAGCCTTGAAAAGATACGTGCCATGACCTTTGAATACCAACTGAGAGTATTGCCCCAGACAGCCGCCTCGATGCAGGCTCTCAAGGAGGGTATCGCAAGAGAAAAAGGCATGGATGCCAGAACCATACGTGCCGTAAGGATATTGAAGAAAAGCATCGATGCCCGGCAACGTACCGTATATGTGAACCTAAAGGTGGCTGTATGGGTCAACGAAGAGCCACAAGAACCAGTGTTTACGCCGATAGACTATCAGGACGTGTCTGATCGGAAAAGGGTCATCGTGGTAGGCGAGGGACCTGCCGGACTCTTTGCCGCTCTGAGGCTTATCGAAGCGGGCTTGCGCCCCATTATTTTGGAACGCGGAAAGGATGTGCGAGAGAGGAAAAAAGATCTGTCGCAAATATCCAGGCAGCAGGCGGTAAACCCGGAGAGCAACTACTGTTTCGGCGAAGGAGGGGCAGGCACCTATTCCGACGGAAAACTATATACCCGAAGCAAGAAACGGGGCAATGTGGACAAGATATTGAGGGTATTCTGCCAGCACGGTGCTTCTACCGACATTCTGGCTGACGCCCATCCGCATATCGGTACCGACAGATTGCCGGCCGTGATAGAGGCCATGCGCAACACCATTCTTCGCTGTGGCGGTGAGGTGCACCACCTGACCAAGATGACGGGCATCCTCATCGACGAGAACAGAACAGCGGTTGGCGTAGAGGCCATACATCAGGAAAGCGGGGAGCAGCGGGTGTTCCGCGGGCCTGTGATTCTCGCCACCGGCCATTCCGCCCGCGACGTGTACAGACATCTGGCTGACTGCCGTCTGGAGATAGAGGCCAAGGGTATTGCCGTGGGTGTGCGCCTGGAGCATCCTTCGCTTCTTATCGACCAGATACAATACCACAGCAAGCAGGGCAGAGGCAAGTACCTGCCGGCAGCAGAATACTCCTTTGTGACACAGGTAAACGGCAGGGGAGTGTACTCCTTCTGCATGTGTCCGGGAGGCTTTGTGATACCGGCTGCTACAGACAAGCAGCAGCTGGTGGTCAACGGCATGAGTCCGAGCCATCGTGCTGGCAAATGGTCAAACAGCGGCATGGTGGTGGAAACGCGTCCGGAAGATGTGGAGGGCGAAGGACCGCTGAAGATGATGTACTGGCAGGAGCACTTGGAAAAGATGTGCTGGCAACAGGCGGGAATGAAGCAGACGGCTCCGGCACAGAGGATGGAAGACTTTGTGAAAGGACAGGTGAGTTATGACCTGCCGCCTACATCCTACGCCCCGGGACTGGTATCGTCGCCCTTGCATTTCTGGCTGCCTGAACAGATAACGGAAAGGCTGCGAGGAGGCTTCCAGACCTTCGGCAGACAGTGTCGCGGCTTTCTGACCAACGATGCCACCATGATTGCCGTAGAAACCAGAACGTCGTCTCCGGTAAGGATAACAAGAGACGGCGACACCCTGATGCATGTTGGCATCGAGGGCCTGTTTCCCTGCGGAGAGGGTGCCGGCTATGCCGGAGGCATCGTGTCGGCTGCCATCGACGGAGAAAGATGTGCGGAAAACTGTGCAGCATATCTCAACAAACTGCAATAGAAGAAGCCAGCCCCATCTATACTTCGCCAGAAACTGATATAAAGAGAGGGACCCCGTTAGGAGAGTCCCTCTATTTCGTTGTTCACGATGTCTATCTTCTGCGCCTGGGGCACCTTGGGCAGACCGGGCATACGCATGATGTCTCCGGCAATCACCACATTCATCTCAGCACCTGCGTTGATGACTATATCGCGTACATGCAGTTCGAAATCCTTCGCCACGCCGTATTTCTTCGGGTCGGTAGAGAAAGAGTATTGCGTTTTGGCGATGCAGATGGGGAACTGCTCATAACCCAGTTCGTTGATGATGGCAATCTTCTTGCGTGCCATCGAACTGAAGGTGATGAGCGATGCGCCGTAAATCTTGGTGGCCACCTTCTTTATCTTGTCCTCCACAGTATCTGTATCCTTATAGGTGAAATGCAATTTTTTCGAGGGTGCGTTCTGTAAGGTCTCCAGTACCAGAGACGCAAGTTCCTCGGCACCCTTTCCGCCCTCGCAGAAGGCGTTGTTTACAGCAAAACCTACACCCAGTTCTTCGCAATGGCGGCGCATTATTTCGATTTCCTCCTCCGTATCTGTGGCATAGCGGTTGAACGCCACTACTACGGTCTGTCCGAACGAGCGCAGGTTGCTGATATGCTTGTCCAAATTGGCAAATCCCCGCTGCAAGCCCTCTACATGAGGCTTGGTGATATCCTCCAACGCCACCCCTCCGTGCATCTTCAGTCCCTGTGAGGTGGCTACGATGACCGTGAGTTTAGGGTTGAGACCGGCCTTGCGGCACTTGATGTTGTAGAACTTCTCGGCTCCCAGGTCAGCTCCGAAACCGGCTTCGGTGATGACGTAGTCGCCGAAGGTCATCGCCATCTTGGTGCCTATGATGGAGTTGCAGCCGTGTGCGATATTGGCGAACGGACCGCCGTGGATGATAGCGGGCGTATTCTCCGTGGTCTGAACCAGATTGGGCGACAAGGCATCCTTCAGCAGAACCGTGATGGCACCCGACACACCCAGATCCTTGACAGTAAAAGGCTTGCCTTCGATGGTAAAGCCCAACAGGATATTGTCTATCCTGCGGCGCAAGTCGTCGATATCCTTTGCCAGACAAAGTATCGCCATGATCTCGGAGGCGGGAGTGATGTCGAAACTCGACTCCCTCATCACGCCATTGGCCTTGCCTCCCAGTCCGGTGACGATATACCTCAAGTTGCGGTCGTTGATGTCGAGCACCCTGTTCCACAGTATCTCCTTCATGGCAAAACCGTTGTCCTTGTTCTGATGGATATAATTGTCGAGCAGAGCGGCAATCATGTTGTGCGCAGAGGTGATGGCATGGAAATCGCCCGTGAAGTGAAGGTTTATCTTGTCCATAGGAAGCACCTGGGCATAGCCGCCTCCGGCAGCCCCTCCCTTCAGTCCGAAGCAGGGTCCCAACGAGGGCTCTCTCAACGCGCAGAACGCCTTTTTTCCCAGGCGGCTCAGTCCTAATGCCAGACCGATGGAAACAGTGGTCTTGCCGATGCCTGCCTTGGTGGGGGTGATGGCTGTAACGAGGATCAGGTTGCTCTTGCCGATTTTCTTCTCGTTGAGTATGTGCTCATCTACCTTGGCGATGTATCTTCCGTAATACTGTATGGACTCGTCGGGGATGCCTGCATCCAGAGCCACATATTTGATTTTCTTCAACTCAATACTTCTTGCAATTTCTATGTCAGACTTCATAAGTGATTATCTTTTTACCGTTGTAATAGGGGCTTGTTATCTAATTGAATATAAGATATTTGGATGATTTGTCTAAATCCTTTCCAGGACGATACGTATCAGTTCTTCTATTCTGTGCTTGTAGTTGGTATTGGTATTTCCCGCCACTCTGTTGGCTATGACCGTACACACGGTTACAGCCCTGTGGCCCAGCAGCCTGGACATGCCTGCCACCGCAGAACTCTCCATCTCGTAGTTGGTGATGTTTAGTCCGTTGTACTCGAACGAGATGATTTTCTCGTTTTGGTTAGGGTCGGCAAGCGGAATTCGTATCTGTCGCCCTTGCGGACCGTAAAAGCCTCCGCACGAGACTGTGATGCCATGTACCATGTCGCTTCCGGAGATGCGTTCCGCCAGTTCCTGGTCAGCATGGATGGCATAAGGGTAGGGGATGCCGATATTGCCTGTCCACCCCAAATGGCTAATCAGTTGCCGCTCCAGAGGCAAGTTGCACACGGCGTTGCGCCCCTGGTAGAAGTTGAGCAGACCGTCAAAACCGATGGAGATATCCGAGCAGATGAAGGTGCCTACGGGCGTGGAGGGTTGCAAACCTCCACATGTTCCTATCCTCACGATGTCCATCGTCTCGTGTACGGGTTTGTCGTCACGCAGGCGGAGATCGATGTTCGCCAAGGCATCCAGTTCGGTGAGCACAATATCTATGTTGTCGCATCCAATTCCAGTAGAAACCACGGAGATGCGCTTGCCTTTACAGGTGCCCGTAATGGTATGAAACTCCCTGTTCTGCGTCTCGAACTCGATGTTGTCCAGACAACTGCCGATAAGGTTCACACGCTCCGGATCACCCACCAGAATGATTTTCCTGGCGAGGTTCTCGGGATGCAGATGAAGATGGAATATACTGCCGTCTTCATTCAGTATAAGTTCTGATGGCTTGTATTTCATAACCTGCTATTTTCGTTGTTCCTGATGGTCTTAGCGAGTTGCTCCAGTTTCGTTTCCAGGGTTTCATACTCTCTTTCCTTCTCCAGGAGTATCGGCTCCATCTGCTGTCTTTTTCCTGCATTGGCATTCTCGTAGAGCACGCGCAAATCGGCGAGGGTGGTTTCCAGACTCTGATATTGCTGCTTGCATTTCAGATACTCCTGTACAAGAGGTCTGTTGACCCTCTTGAACTGTGCCACTTGGGTATATACCGTATTGTTGTTGACTTCAAAGGCAAATTTCTGGCTGTCGTTCTTCTTACTACCCTTCTCTGCCAGTTGTTTCAGTCGGTTTACGGCATCCGCCCGTCTGGCCTTGCTTTTCCAGGTATCGGCAATCCTGCTGATGGCGGCATATCCCTTCAGTTTCTCTTCGCCCGTTAGGGTCACATCATATATCTGATGGTTGTCGTTGGGGATGAAGTAGTAGATACACACCTTGCCCTTTGGCTGGTTGCGGTCGGTAACGAAAACTCCGAGTTTTTCAATGTCGTCGATGGCATAGAGATAGTCATTGCCTTCTGAATTGAACGGCATGCCGATGTTTTCGGGTTTCAGAAAGCGCTGGTCGCTGGCGTCATACCGTGTCATAAAGATGTCGTAGCCGCCTATGCTTTGCGGTCCTTGGGCGGCAAAACAGAGAGTGTTGCCATCGCTCATCATAAACGGGAAGTTGGCATTCTTATAGATAGTGGTGTCCAATCCGACCAACTGTTGCGGGGCAGTCCATTTCCTGGCAATCAGGTCGCTGCAGTAAAGTGCTGAATGCTGGTTGTCAGAGCTCAGGGAGAAGAAACATTTGTCTTTCAACTGATTCAGGTGCAGATAGGAATCTTCCTGTCCTGAAGTCTCGAAGAACCTGTCAACGGTTTGTATTTCTCCCACTTCGGGATTCAGGATATACTTCTCCAACAGTTTGGACTTATCCACCACACAACTGTCGATGAACATAATCTCCTGGGTGGAAAGGAGCATCTGAGCCATCTTCTCTTGCCTTTTTATCTCTTCTGCCGAAATCTGCGATTTCTTGGCTTGTTGCGCGCGTTTGTTGCGTTGCGCCATCAAGGAATTGGAGGATAACAACAGGAAAAGCAGGCACAATAAGGAAAATAAACGGTTGTACATATTCATAAGATTGTTATGTACTGCAAACTTACACAAAACTTTTGGATTATCATCTTTATAAAAGGAAAAGTTTTGTTTTAACCCAAATCGGTCATTAGCGTTATGATGATAACATCTTGTATTTTTGAGCAGATTTCTTTTCGGTTTGAGGGAGCAATGGGGTTCCATTGTAACTGAAAAGCGGAAAGAAAGATGACAAAAAGAAAGTATGTTTGCGCAGAACAGTCTAATGACCGATTTGGGTTTAATTGCCCTACATCCGGTTGTCGGTTACTAAGGTTACACGGGTTACATGACGTACTTATATATATCTTCTGGAAAAAGAGCGTCACTGGTTCAGCAATCCGAGAGAGTCCAAGGCATTCCAAATAGAGTTCCGCGCCTCGGGATTTATCCTTTCTATCTGTTCAAAGAGCAGACGGATATCATGACGGTGTGAGACGGTTTCGTAAGGGCATGACTTCAACTGCTTTACATAACCTGCCAGAGCGGCATATCTTGCAACATCCTGTTCACGGACAAGGCACATAGGACGGATTAGGGTAAGGGGCATTTTTTTCATCTGAAGCGAAGCCGGCATCGTGCTGAACTGTCCTTGGAAAAAAAGGTTCATCATCGTGGTGTGGATGATGTCATCCTGATGGTGACCTAAGGCTATCTTATTGAAATGCAGTTGCTGTGCCAGATTGAAAAGTGCCTTTCTACGATACCAGGAACAAAGGAAACAGACAGGCTTCTTGGTAGGCACAGTATCATCGAATGAGGTGGTTAGCACATGCAGTCGCACACCCATACTGCTTGCAAATTGTTCCAGATAGGATGTGTCGCTCTCGTATTTCACGTTCTGCATACGCACATGGGCAGCCTCTACCGTAAAGGCGGGACGATGAATTCGGGCCTGCCGGGCAAGCAATTCCAACAACAGCAAGGAATCCTTGCCTCCCGAAAGTCCCACAAGAATCCTGTCGCCATCTTCCAGCAGGCGGTAGGTGGCGGTGGCTTTATGGAAAGCCTTGACAATCTTTTTCTTGACAGTATCAATCTCGCTCAGCGCCATTTATTTCATAAATACCAAATAGACCGCACAGATAATGAGGAAAAACGCCAGAATATGGTTCCAATGCAGGTTCTGACCCTGAAACATGATATTGGCGATGACGGCAAAAACGCCAAGACTGATACACTCTTGTATCACTTTCAGCTGCACCAGCGTGAACGGACCGCCGTTGCCCTGAAATCCCAACCTGTTGGCGGGTACCTGACAGCAATACTCGAAAAAGGCGATTGCCCACGAAAAAAGTACCACAAGCAGGATGGGCCAGTGGGCAGAGGTGCCGTTCTGCTGTAATTTCAAATGCCCATACCAGGCAAGTGTCATAAACACGTTGCTTAGTATGAGCAAAAGGATGGTATAAAGACCGTTCATGTTATTTGTTGAGCATCTTATCCATATTCATCGCAGCCTTTCTGCCGTCACCCATCGCCAGGATAACGGTTGCACCTCCACGGACAATATCGCCACCGGCGAAGATATCGGGACGCGAACTCTGCATGCCGTCATTCACCACGATGGTATTTTTCCTGCCCAGTTCCAGTCCTTCGATGGACTTGGGAACCAACGGGTTGGGAGAAACGCCCACAGCCACAATCACCTGGTCGATATCCATGGTGACTGTCTTGCCGGCAACGGGCACCGGAGAACGCCTTCCGCTCTGGTCGGGCTCACCCAGTTCCATCACCTGCAACACCGCCTGACATACAGCCCCCTGTTCGTCTGCGATATATTCGATAGGATTGTGCAGACAGAGGAAGTTAATGCCCTCTTCCTTGGCGTGTTTCACCTCCTCAAGGCGTGCCGGCATCTCTGCCTCCGAACGTCGGTAAACCAGCGTGACATCAGCCCCCAAGCGCTTGGCGGTACGGCAGGAGTCCATGGCTGTGTTGCCGCCACCGACAACAAGCACCTTCTTACCGATATTCATAGGGGTATCGGTGGTGGGGTTGGCTGCATCCATCAGATTGACACGGGTAAGATACTCGTTGCTCGACATGATATTGATAGCATTCTCTCCAGGAATGCCCATAAAGTTGGGCAGTCCGGCACCTGAGGCTACATAGATGCCCTTGAAGCCCCCCTGTTCCAGTTCCTCTACTGTAATGGTCTTGCCGACAATACAGTCAGTGGTGAACTTCACGCCCATGCGCTTCAGGTTCTCAATCTCCACATCCACAATCTTGTTGGGCAATCGGAATTCGGGAATACCGTATTTCAGCACACCGCCTATCTCGTGCAGGGCTTCAAACACATGGACCTCATATCCATTTTTCGCCATGTCTCCGGCAAAACTCAAGCCTGAAGGACCTGAACCTACCACGGCAATCTTGATGCCGTTGGGCTTTTCGAGATGGGGTAGGGAGATGTTGCCGCTCTCACGCTCATAGTCGGCGGCGAAGCGCTCCAAATAACCTATCGCCACAGCGGGTTCGTTCATCTTCAGATGGATACACCTGCTCTCACACTGTTTCTCCTGCGGACAAACACGTCCACATACGGCAGGCAACGCCGAAGTTTGCTTCAGTACCTTGGCGGCACCCAGGAAGTTGCCAGCCTCGATACTCTTGACGAACGAGGGGATATTGATGCCCACGGGACAGCCTTCTACGCACGAGGGTTTGGCACAGTCCAGACACCTCTTTGCTTCGGTCATGGCCATCTCCTTGGTGAGTCCTACATTCACCTCCTCAGTACGGGTTTTCGCCCTGTAGGTAGGCTCCAGTTCGGGCATCACCACCCGTTGTATCACAGTTCTTTCCTTCGGTTTCATCGACTGTCTCAGCGCACGACGCCACTCGGCATCCCTGTCAAGCAGGCTACTGATATCCTCATCTTCTGCCTCTGACGACTGTGTAGGAGTGTCTTCAGACGGAGTAGGGGGACAGCAGGGTGCTGAGGAGTCAAGATGTTCCTCAAAATGCTCTATTTCTTCCTGTTCTGCACGTTTGAAGGTACCCATACGCTTGAACATCTCGTCCCAGTCCACCAAGGCTCCATCGAACTCCGGACCGTCGATACACACGAATTTTGTCTTTCCACCGATAGTAAGTCGGCAAGCTCCACACATTCCCGTACCATCCACCATGATGGTGTTCAATGACACGTCTGTCGGTATATTGTATTTCTGGGTGAGCAGACAGCAGAACTTCATCATGATGGGAGGACCGATGGCAAAAACCTTGTCAATATGCTCCTGCTGGATGAATTTCTCGATTCCAACGGTAACGACGCCTTTTTCTCCCTTGGAGCCGTCATCGGTCATGATGATTATCTCATCAGAATATTTTCTCACTTCGTCTTCAAGAATAATCAGATCCTTGTTGCGGCCTGCAAGCACAGAAAGAACGCGGTTGCCGGCTTCTTTCAGAGCCTTTATAATTGGTAGCATGGGAGCAACTCCGACTCCGCCTCCGGCACATACCACCGTTCCGAATTTCTCTATATGGGTTGGATTGCCCAAAGGACCCACCACATCCGTGATATAGTCGCCGACATTCAAGTCACATAGTTTTATTGACGACATCCCGACTTTCTGCACCACAATCGTGATGGTACCTTTGTCCTTGTCAGCATCTGCAATGGTCAGCGGCATGCGTTCGCCTTTGCTTCCTATACGTACAATAATAAAGTTACCGGCTTTTCTGCTTCGCGCAATCAGCGGAGCCTCAATTTCGAAAAGAAATACTTTTTCTGAAAACTGTTCTTTTCTGACGATTTTATTCATGAAAGAAAATTATTTGTTATTTCATTTTTTGTTACATCATCATCAAGAGCAAGTACATGCTCTTATATTCTGCAAAGTTAATGGTTTCTATACAGAATGCCAAATAATCTTAAAACATTATTTCAATTTGAATTAAGCTGACGAAAAGCTGGTTTCATTTTGTAATAAGATCCTATATCATATACAACTAATAATAACGTGAGTTCGATGAAATTTAAGTTAGCCTAATACAATATAAATGAATTATCTAACAACGCGGGCTGAAAGCCCAAAAAGCGCATAGCCCAGGGCAGAATGGAGCGAAGCGGAATGACACCCTGGGTTGATGTGTGCGATTTGAAGACGCCCTGAAAGGGCAAAAGCATTATTCATCGAACTCACGTTAATAATAGGGAAAATATTATTATATAACCTTCTATTTATCATAATTGCTATTAACGCCAATATAGATAAACAGAATATTTGTGCTTATGCTTTGGTAATTTAACATGATTTATTAACTTTGCAAATCGAAAGTAAATCGTGTGGAATATTCACGACTAATAAGTATTAAGCCACAAATAATTAAAAGATGAAAAGAGACCAAGAAATTTTCGATCTTATCGAGAAAGAGCATCAAAGACAACTGAAAGGCATTGAACTGATTGCCTCGGAAAACTTTGTAAGTGACCAGGTAATGGAAGCCATGGGCTCGTATCTTACCAACAAGTATGCCGAAGGCTATCCTGGAAAAAGATACTACGGAGGTTGTCAGGTTGTGGACAAAGTTGAACAGCTGGCCATAGACCGCGTATGCAAATTGTTTGACGCAGAATATGCCAACGTACAGCCACACTCTGGTGCACAGGCAAATGCTGCCGTATTGCTAGCAGTTTTGCAGCCGGGCGACACCTTTATGGGACTTAACCTGGCTCATGGAGGTCACCTGTCGCATGGTTCTCTTGTAAACACAAGCGGTATTCTGTACAAGCCCGTAGGTTATAACCTGAATGAGGAAACGGGACGTGTGGATTACGATGAGATGGAGAAATTGGCGCTCGAACATAAGCCCAAACTGATTATTGGAGGTGGCTCTGCCTACAGCCGTGAATGGGACTATGAGCGCATGAGAGCCATTGCAGACAAGGTGGGAGCCTTGCTGATGATTGACATGGCCCACCCCGCCGGACTTATTGCAGCAGGACTGCTCAAGAATCCCGTAAAATACGCACACATCGTGACTTCTACCACACACAAGACCTTGAGAGGTCCGCGCGGGGGTATCATCTTGATGGGCAAAGACTTTGAGAATCCGTGGGGTTACACCACTCCCAAGGGTGCTGTAAAGATGATGAGCCAACTGCTCAATTCTGCCGTATTCCCCGGACAACAGGGCGGTCCGCTGGAGCATGTCATCGCAGCTAAGGCCGTGGCTTTCGGCGAGGCACTTCAGCCTGAGTTCAAAGCTTGGGCCGCTCAGGTGCAGAAGAACGCCAAGGTATTGGCTGACGAAATGATTAAGAGAGGCTTCACCATAGTGAGCGGCGGTACTGACAACCACTCCATGCTGGTAGATTTACGCTCCAAATATCCTGAACTGACAGGTAAGGTGGCTGAAAATGCGCTTGTTGCAGCAGACATTACCGTGAACAAGAACATGGTTCCGTTTGATACAAGGAGTGCTTTCCAGACAAGCGGTATCCGCTTGGGAACACCCGCGATTACTACAAGAGGTGCAAAAGAAGACTTGATGGTGACTATTGCCGCACTCATCGAAGAGGTGCTGAATGCTCCTGAAGACGAGAAGGTGATTGCCTCTGTCAGAGCAAAAGTGAACGAAATAATGAAAGACTATCCTCTGTTTGCATAAGACTGGTAAATCCTATCGGATAGCAGGAAGAGTGATGAGCAGGACAGTATGATGGTCTTGCTCATCATTTTTTATGCCGCAGTTCCTCTGACCGGTGGCTTCGGCATGTAGCCTCACAATCTGGGAACATACCATAAAACGGGTGTATTCGAGGAAACTGTCTGATTGGGACAGACAAGAGGCATCCACCATACCGGTGTGGATTATACCAGGGAATGTGGCGACAAAGGTCATCGAAAAAGCCCGATGCGGCATCTTCTCCAGCGAGAAGGTTTCAGCGAGCGTAACTTTAGCAGGGCGCAGCAAGTCAAACAGTTGGGTCAGCAGCAACTCACTTCCCAGCAAATACACACCAGCCCCTCCCCTTTTCTCCATCTCCGCAAACAACGGCTCCAGTATCTTAGGACGGCATGGAGCAACGGGCAAGGAGATGGAAGTGGTACGTAAGGCGGCCTGACGGGTGAGCATGGAATACAGGGCATGGTAATAATTAACCAAGGGTTTGACGGCATCCGACGCCCCACCCTCCTTCAACAAAGAAAGAATACGGTCAGGATAATAGGATGTTTCGTGTTTGATGGTGGACAGGCAGTTCTCCAGTATTGAATTGGAAATACGATAGCGGGAAGCTTCGAATGAGAGCATCTCATCTTGCTGTAACAATTGGTCGATGACTTCCGTCTGCCGGCTGATGTCTGCAGCATGTCTTTGCTCCTGCTGCTTCAGATGTTCTGAAAACGGCTGTGTGACACAACGGATATACAGACGTTTACGACGGTAATACAGGAAATAATAAAGCGGAACGAATGACAAGACAAGCAGCACCAATATGACTTGTGCGATAATGTGCCTGTTCTTGTGAGCCTGTGTCTGACTGTGGTAATCCTTCAAGGAACTGTCTGAGGACAACTCCTTGAACAAACGGGTGTAAAGTGCATTCTGATAATGATATACATCCCAACGATGCAGCGCCAAGGCTGCGACAGCCATTTCATTACGAACATCCAGGCAAATGGAGTGATAGGCTGCATCGCCATTGTTGACATATTGCAGACATGAGTCACCATAAGCCAAGGTCTGTTCGTAACGTCCGTTCAGATTGCATTGATACGCACTATCGGCATAGCGCGAGGCCTGTGCGTAACACAGGCTGTCAGTATAAGAAATAGTTGGATGGGCTATAGCTGTTTCTGAAGAAGGTGGCTGCTGGGCTGCGCCTGATTCATTACATACGCCCAAGAATCCGAGCAGGAGCAAAACGATATAGGACGCCCCTTTGGGCAATCTAAAATAAAAACGGCTCCCTTGATGCAACACGCTTTGGACATTCATCATGCACACATCGAACAACTTACTCGTTGTCCTATATTTGTCGATGATGGCGCGGCAGTTGATAAGACCGAAGCCACTTCCATGATACAACTTCTTTTGAAAAATCTCAGAAATCTTTTCTTCCGACATGCCACAGCCATTATCAGAAACGGATATTTCTACATAATCGGACTGTGATTCGGCAGAGATTTTTACAATTCCACCATCGGAAGTGAATTTGCGGGCATTATCTGCCAATGTGTTCAGCATGAAGAGCGTAAGTGTCTTGTCGGCTTTGACCACTGCATCGGTTTGCTCCACAACAAGCTGCTTTCCCTGCATGGAGAAACTCATCTCGTTTCTTTTGACAATGTCAAACAAGACCTGTAGCGGAAAACTCTCCACATGTATATCCAGACTCCCCTGCCCCATCGTTATCCACTTGGTCAGCACGTTGCTGTTGAGTCTGATTTGTTCCACCAATTCGTACAGGTATTGTCTGACGGCTTGTGAGCGGGCATCGTTTTCGGACAGGGAACCGGATTTCTCAACGGTATAGTTCAGTCGCTCAATAAGTGACATGGTGGCATTGACTAAAGCAAATTTTGCCATGAATGCCACATTCTTCTTCAGACCTCCCTCTATGTCACAGCGGTCAATCTGTATCTTTTCCGCCACTTCCTCATACAATTCTTTCTTTTTACGTAGTTCCGTCTGGTGCTGCTCTTCGCGCTTTTCCAACAACTGCCGGAATTCCTCTTGCTGTCGGGAAATATTATATCTTGTTTTGGAAAGGCGGTGCGCCCTGACGATGAAAACTGTAAGAACCACTAATATAATCAACGCTGAGAGGATATACAGACGCTGGCTTGCACTCAGTTGATGAAGTAGCGCGATACGGGACTCATAATACCTGTCTTGTCGTGTATTCTGCTGCAAATCAAGGTATTTGTTGCGGTAATAATCGCTTTGGGGCTTCATGTTCAAAGCAGAATACGCCAGCGAAAACTGCTCGTAGATACTTGCCATCAAATCGGGTGCCCTCTGTATAAGAGGATTGGAACAAGCCTTGTTGAGATATGCCACAGCATCGGTATAGTGCCCCTGATTGAACCTGATGGAAGCACAGGACCTGTAGGCACCTGCCACCTGATAGACATCGCCATACACCGTGAACAATCTGAGCGCTTCGTGGGCGCAAGAGTCCGCCTGCCGCATGTCGGTATCCATCAGATGCTCGGCAAGTGATTCAAGACTATTGGCATGAAAGAACACAAGACCGGCGTCCTTTGCCAGACTCATACAACGTTGCAGATACTCACATTCCTCCTTGTGAACTACCGAAGGACTTCCTTCCACCATTCCGCCGGAACCGATATGGTAAAGGAAACCGAGATACTGTGCCGTATCAGCAGAAAGGAGGTCTATTCGATACAATGGCTCCACTTGTATGCGGGCGGTATTGAGCAGACCGACATAATAATAGTAGGTAGAATTGACAATGGCAAACTCGGTATGAGCATACAGCAGGCGTCTCTGCTGTCTCAAGGAATAGCCGGTACTGTCCCGACTTATCATTTTCCGGCATTCTTTTGCCTTGTCAAGATAGAGGTAGAAGGCGGTATTGTCAGAACGACGCTGGCACAAGCGCATGTGCTGAATGTATGCTATATACCTCTCCAACCTGCTATCAGACTGTTCTGCATGTTGCAGCAAGGCTTCCGCATGAGGATAGTCCATGCGGATAATGCTCACAAAAGCCATGTTGTTGATTGCCTCGCCACTATCCACATCAAGTTCCATGCTCAGTTCCAAAGCCTGTCTGGCATAGGACATGGCGGAATCCAGGTCGCGATAATGATAGGAATAGGAAATGTCATTCAGCCTGTCAACATGTGATGAAGAAGAAGACGACGAACAAGCTGAAAACAACAAAAGACCGCAAATAGATATAATCAGATTGCGGCCTTTTGTCAGTATGAAATTATGCTCTTGCTTTGGCAATGTAACCTAATGCTTCAGCACATTTGTCGGATATTGCCTGCCAGTTTTCTGCGGCAATCACATCCTTCGGGAACAGCTTGGAACCCATGCCCACGCAATATACGCCGGCCTTGATCCAAGAGGTAATGTTGGCTTCATCGGGTGATACACCACCGGTAACCATCAACTTGCTCCAAGGCATGGGAGCCATCAAGCCCTTAACGAGGTTGGGGCCCAAAACATCACCGGGGAATATCTTGCACAAATCACAGCCAGACTCCTGGGCTGCACCCACTTCGCTCACGCTGCCACAACCGGGAGTATATGCCACCAGACGACGGTTGCAAATCTTGGAGATTTCGGGGTTGAACAAAGGACCGACTACGAAGCAGGCACCCAACTGGATATAAAGGGCGGCTGTAGCAGGATCAACCACAGAACCAACTCCCATGGCCAGTTCAGGACACTCCTTGGCGGCAAACTTAACCACCTCGGCAAACACTTCGTGTGCAAAGTCACCACGATTGGTAAACTCGAATGCACGAACGCCACCGTCATAACATGCCTTCACCACTTTCTTTGCAATTTCTGCATCCTTGTGATAGAACACAGGTACCATGCCGGTAGAACCTATTTTAGCAAGAACTGCAATCTTATCAAATTTTGCCATATTGTTATTTCTCTATGTGTTTGAAACTACATGCTTGATTATCTCTGTACGCGACCTGAAGCGTCTCCGCCTGCCAAAGCCTCTACCTCTTCCTTGCTCACCATGTTGAAGTCGCCGGGGATAGTGTGCTTCAAAGCGGAAGCAGCCACAGCAAACTCCAGTGCCTTACCCTGGTTGTCGGGATAGGTAAGCAATCCGTGGATCAGACCGCCAGAGAAAGAGTCGCCACCACCTACACGGTCGATGATAGGCATGATGTCATAGTGCTTGCTCTGGTAGAATTCCTTGCCGTTGTAAATCAAAGCCTTCCAGCCGTTGTGGGTAGCCGACAGAGACTCTCTAAGGGTAGAAACCACATACTTGAATCCGAAGGTTTCCATCATGCCCTTGAAGATACCATAGTAGCCCTCTGCATCTGTTTTGCCGCCTTCTACGTCAGCCTCAGGCTTGAAGCCCAAGCACAACTGGGCATCTTCCTCATTACCGATGCAAACATCTACATACTTCATCAAAGGCTTCATGATGCTCTGTGCCTTCTCTGAGGTCCACAACTTCTTGCGGAAGTTCAAATCAACTGATACGGTCACTCCATGACGCTTTGCAGCCTCGCAAGCCAACTTGGTCAGTTCTGCAGCCTTATCGCTGATGGCAGGTGTGATACCGCTCCAGTGGAACCAGTCAGCACCTTCCATGATGGCATCAAAATCAAAATCTGCGGGTTCTGCCTCTGCAATAGAGCTACCTGCACGGTCGTAAATCACCTTTGAGGGACGCATGGAAGCACCTGTTTCCAAGAAATAGATACCTACTCTATCACCGCCACGGGCTACAAACTCGGTATGTACTCCGAATTTTCTCAAAGAATTGACAGCACACTGGCCAATCTCGTGCTTGGGCAGTTTTGACACGAAATAAGCTTCATGGCCATAGTTGGCACAGCTGACAGCCACATTGGCCTCTCCGCCACCATACACCACGTCAAAACAATCACTCTGCACGAATCTCTTCTGTCCAGGAGAAGACAGACGAAGCATAATCTCTCCTAATGTTACTACTTTTGCCATAAGTTATATGTATATTATGTTGTTAAAAAATTGAGTCTGTTTTGATTTGTTTGCGAGGACAAAAATAGTTCTTTTTTCTTAAACGCAGAAAAGAAATGTGACAAAAAAATGTTTTTTCAGAAAAATAATGGGATTGCCCTACACTGATTACAAATTTTATTGGTACTTTTGCCATTGGGATAATGCCCATCATCGCTTAAAACGAGAAATGAACATGACTACGGAAAAAATAAGGATAAAGGATGTTGCAAAACTGGCGGGAGTTTCTGTGGGCACCGTGGACAGGGTTCTGCACAACAGGCCTAACGTGTCAGAAGAAGCAAGGACCAAAGTTGAAAAAGCGATAAAGGAAATGGATTACAGACCCAATGTATATGCAAGTGCATTGGCGTACAACAAGGCATACAACTTCTATTGCATCATTCCAAAGCACATTTCTGAAGCCTATTGGGAAGAGATAGAAGAAGGTGCGATGAGTGCAAGAGACAAAAGACGCGACTTTCACGTGAGTCTGAAGATGATGTACTACCAGAGATTTGACCCAAGTACATTCATCAACGTGACCGAAACCTGCCTGAACGAGCATCCGGATGGAGTGATTATTGTACCCTCTACCCTGGAACTGACAAGGAACTTCACGGACAAACTTCACGAGATGGGTATCCCTTTCATCCTGCTTGACTCCTATATGCCCGACCTCAAGCCATTGTCATTTTTCGGTCAGGACTCTTTCTGCAGCGGATATTTCGCAGGAAGAATGCTGATGATGGTGGCTTACAAGGAAACCGAAATCATGCTGATGAAACAGATGCACAACGGGAATGTGGCAAGCAAGCAGCAGGAAAACCGCGAAACGGGCTTCAGACACTATATGAGAGACCACTACCCAAACGTGAAAATCACAGAACTGAACCTGCCACTGGAAGAGGCACGGAAGAAATACGACACCCTGCTCAACGATTTCTTCACCACACACCCCCACGTGCATCATTGCATCACTCTGTGCTCCAAGGCACATCTTGTGGGCGAATATCTATTGAGAAGCAATCGCAGGAATGTGCAGATCATGGGGTATGATATGGTCAAGAAGAACGCCATGTGCCTGAAGCAAGGTTCCATATCCTTCCTCATCGCCCAGCACGCATATATGCAGGGCTACTGTTGTATGGAGACTCTCTTTGAGGCTATAGTACTCAAAAAGAAAGTGGTACCAGTAAACTATATGCCGATAGAGCTGCTTACTAAAGAAAACATCGAGTTCTATAGGCGTACCCAACTTTAAATCAAACAATTACTAATACTAAATAATCAGAAAAAAAACATGGAGCAATCATTTTTAAAGATCAATCCCGCAGACTCTGTGGTTGTGTGTTTGCAAGCCTTGCAAAAAGGTGAGATCATCAAAGTAAACGGCCAGTCTATCACCATCAACCAAGACACGCCTGCCGGTCATAAGATATTGGTGAAACCGACCAAAGTCGGAGAAAATGTCATCAAATACGGTTACCCGATTGGTCACTTGACCCAAGAGTTAAGTGTGGGCGACTGGGTAAACGAGAACAACCTAAAGACCAATCTGTCAGGCACACTGGAATATACCTATGCGCCCGTGGACGAGAAACTGTCCATCGAAGACGAGCACATGACCTTCAACGGATATGTGAGAAAGAACGGCGAAGTAGGTACCAGAAACGAAATCTGGGTAGTGCCTACCGTTGGCTGTGTGAACGGTATTGCAGAAAAACTTGTTCAGCTTCTGAAGGCAGAGACCCATGAAGAGGGTATCGATGCCATCTACGCATGGCACCACAATTACGGCTGCTCGCAATTGAGTGATGACCACGAAAACACCAAGAAAGTGCTTAGAGACCTCACCCTGCACCCCAATGCAGGTGCCGTACTGGTAGTAGGACTCGGATGCGAGAACAACCAGCCCGATGTGTTTGAAGAATTCCTGGGTAATTACGACCGCGACCGCATCAAGTTCATGGTGGTACAGAAGGTGGAAGGCGACGAACTGGAGGCTGGTATGGACATCCTTCGTGACCTGTATGCAAAGGCAAAGGCCGACAAGCGCGAACCTGTATCTGTAAGCAAGCTGCGTATTGGCTTGAAATGCGGCGGAAGCGATGGCTTCAGCGGCATTACCGCCAACCCGCTGGTAGGAGAGTTTTCTGACTGGCTGGTGGCACAGGGTGGCACATCGGTTCTCACTGAAGTACCAGAAATGTTTGGTGCAGAGACCATACTGATGAACCGTTGCGAGAACAAGGACCTGTTCGAGAAGACCGTAACCATGGTCAACGATTTCAAGAACTATTTCCTGAGTCATGGAGAACCGGTTGGAGAGAATCCTTCACCCGGCAACAAGGCGGGTGGAATTTCCACATTGGAGGACAAGGCGTTGGGCTGCACCCAGAAATGCGGCAGGGCACCTGTAAGCGGTGTGCTGAAATATGGCGACAGGCTCCAGAACGAAGGTCTTAACCTGCTTTCTGCTCCCGGCAACGACCTTGTGGCTTCCACAGCATTGGCTTCGGCAGGATGTCAGATCGTGCTATTTACCACTGGTAGAGGCACTCCCTTCGGCACCTTTGTTCCTACCATGAAGATTGCCACCAACTCCACTCTTGCCGCAAGGAAGCCCAATTGGGTAGATTTCAATGCAGGCAAACTGGTAGAAGGGACCTCCATGCCCGACCTGCTCAGAACATTTATCAGCAAGATTATTGCTGTGGCCAATGGCGAAAAGGCCAGGAATGAAATAAACGGCTATCGCGAAATATCCATCTTTAAGAATGGTGTGACGCTGTAGTACGAACCGACAAAGGCATGAAATGATCTCTGTTTTAGAACATAATTTTTTCTCATTGTTGCGGAGCGGTGTCTTAGGGCATCGCTCCGTCATCAATCCCATGTCAGGATGGAAATGGCAAAGGCTGTGCCTTGTTGCACAAAATCACAACATCAACCACTGGATATGGCAAGGTTACCAAATGATGGGGGATGATTATTTCTTACAGCTGCATCAAGATATCTTCAGGTCTATAGATAAAGAGAGTGATAACAGACTGAATGAAAACGACTTGAAGATAAACGATCAAGTAGTAGATTATTCGGAATGGATAGACAAGATGACAACTCCTTTTCTGAACAAACGCTACGAAAACATTATCGGAAGAACGAAAGAGCCAACCGAAAAAGATACGATTGAACTCTTCAAACTGATTGTTCAGAATGTGAGATGCCTCCTCAATACCGGCATCCATCTGCACCTGTTCATCTCGTTGGTACGTTTCTTGTATCAAGAGGAGAAAAATATTGACTCGGACAGACTGGAGGCCTATCTGAAAGAGACCCAACTTACTGATATGGCGCAATACTTGGGAGAACTCATCTTGGCAGTTTTCCAGGCGGATGCAGACCGCGTGGTGTTTATGAAGAAAAAGACCATCCGTCACCGGCGCATGATAGAAGAGGATCTGCATGAGCTTTTCATCAAGAAACACAACAGCTGGTTTTTCACCCAAGGCAACCACGTGTTTGTGAAAGCAAGTGACACCCATGCCATGTACCAACAGTTTGGCAAAGCCATGAAATACTTTTTCTTCGCTCCATGGGAAGCCACCACCAATCTCACAAGTGCCATTACTCACTCCATCGCCCATATAGAAGAATGAGACAGAAAGAAAGATACGCCATTATTCTTGACTACTTCAGGAAAACCATGCCCTCTGCCGACACGGAACTCAACTTCGGCAACACGTTCCAGTTGTTGGTGGCTGTGATGCTGAGCGCACAATGTACGGATAAGCGTGTCAATATGGTGACACCCGCTCTTTTTGAGCACTATCCTTCGGCACAATCACTGGCAGAAGCCACCCCCGCAGAGGTACTTGCATACATCAAAAGCATCTCGTATCCCAACGCCAAAGCGCAACATCTGGTAGAGATGGCAAAGAGGCTTACAAACGATTATGGAGGAGAAGTGCCCGACACCATGGAAAAGCTGTTGACTCTTCCCGGTGTAGGAAGAAAAACCGCCAACGTGATTATGGCGGTAGCATTCGGCAAATCAGCCATGGCTGTAGATACCCATGTATATAGAGTAAGTCACCGGTTGGGGCTTGTCGATAAGAAAGACAATACGCCTTTCAAAGTGGAACAGAAACTGGTAAAGAATATACCGCAAGAAGAAATGCACATCGCCCACCACTGGCTTCTGTTGCACGGCAGATACACTTGCACTTCGCGCAATCCCAAATGCGAGACCTGTGCTATTCACGATGCTTGCGCGGAGTATCACTCCAACGCCTCAGCATCTTGCGGTGAAAACGGTCCTCGGCCTTGAGGATGTCATACACCTTGTTAGCAGGTATCTTCTCAAGCACCTTGTTGTGATACTGCTGTTCTATTTTCTTGATTTCCAAGTCACACTTATCCTGTTGCTGTATCACCTCTCTGCATTCCTTCTCTGACTGAGGTTTCTTGCTGCCCAGATTCTTGCGCTTGTCAAATAGGGTGCGTTTCTTGGCTCCGAAATCCTTGAACAAGGGCAAAAAGATTGCCTGCTCCTGACTATTCAGATCCGCTTCCTTGACAATAAAGTCAATCAACGCCTTTTGATAATCATGTGGAGACATGGTTTTGTTATTTGTATGAGCATTCTTCTTGTCATGCTGCGGCTGCGCATAACCTCCGGCAACCACAAATAACGCAAGACCTAAAACGAGCGTCCTCAACCAATCTTTCCTCATCATTGTTTTCATCTTATCCCTCTCTTTTGTTCTTGTAAAATATCTGTTTCGTACATTATCTGTTCCTATACAGCTTCCATACATGCATCAATAGTCTGTGGACGTGATACACGCATAGATGTCTGTATTGTCCATCATGGCATAATCCATCAGAACGTCCTGGTATGAATTCTGCACACTTCCATCAGCCTCCAAAGACACCAAAGCATGTCCTGACTGGATGATCTGCTTGTTATGGAAATAAACATAGGTTGAAAGTCCCATGACCACACCCACAAGACTGGCTGCCACGGCAATCCTAACAGGCAGGGCAAACCACTTCCTTCTTGGCTTCTGCTGAGGTATGCGTTGCATGATGTCAGGCACCAGACGGTCGAAATAGCCGTCAGGCACGCTGAAACAGTTTTGTTTGTTCTTTTCTAACAACATCTTACTTCAAAGGTCTAATCATTCTTTATATATGTGACGAACGAAAAACGTTTTCGTTTAATCCCTACGCTTCAAATAATCTGAAATCTTTTTCACCGCTATATGGTATGAGGCTTTCAATGCCCCTTCCGAGGTATGGAGTATTTCGCTTATTTCACTGTACTTCAATTCTTCAAAATACCTCAGATTGAACACTGTCCGCTGCACTTCGGGCAACTTGGTAATGGCTTCATACAGCAAGGCCTGAGTGTAGTCGCCGTCAAAGTATTTGTCTGACGCCAGCATATCAGCCACATGATGGTCGGCAAGGGTTTCCGCATTATCCAAAGCCCTGGTCTTCTTTTTGCGGATAAAGTCCAGACTTTCATTGGTTGCGATACGGAAGAGCCATGTGGACAGTTTTGAGGCGTTTCTGAAGTTATCAATGTTTGACCACACCTTCATAAACACGTTCTGCAATATGTCATTGGCATCCTCGTGCACCAACACCATACGCCTCACCTGCCAGTACATCTGTTCGCTGTATTGACGTACCAACATCTCAAAACCTTTTCTCCTTGTTTGCGGATTGAAAAGAGTTTCCAGTATCTCTTTATCGTCTATCTCTCCCACATTACTGCATTTTTGACGTCAGAAAACACAACAGGGTTTAAGGTGTTCCATCATTATTTTGTCATATTCATAAACATCCCTAAAATATTCCAGCTGACCGTTCTCCTCCGGAAAGACCGTAAAATACGTGATAAACAGAGGCACTTGGTCCTCTATCTTCAAATACGAGATGAGCGTCTTCTCTTCGTCTTCCTCATCCATCTCTTCCACATATCGCATTCCGCGTTCTGTCTCGGGCGGCAGTCCTACCGTAATACGTATCTTGTCCATCGTCCAGTCGTCCTTTTCCCCTACGAGATACGTCAGGAGTCCAAAGGGGTTCTGCACTCTCACACAGCCATGAGACACCATGCGATGGGTCCGGTCGAACACCTGCCTGTTTGACGTATCGTGAAGATAAACGGAAAAATTGTTGTCAAATCTGAATATGATACGCCCTAACGAATTTCCCTCACCGCCTTTTTGGATGACACAGTATTTACCCGACTGCAACATCCTCGACGAGATGCTGCGGACGTCTTCTACGGCACGGCTCTCCTTGTTGACGATATAATAATTGTTGCGTGCAAAATAAGCGGAATCACGGGCATGGAGAGTCACCTCGTTCTTGATGATGGAATACGGTATATTCCACGTCGGATTCAACTGGATGTATTTGAAGGTACTGTTGAGCATGGGGGTCTTGTTCTTCAGACTTCCACAGGCTATCTTCATTTTCATCACAGAGTCTTCTGAATATGCGTACAACTGAAGTGCAGCAAGATTGACCACTACCTGCTTTTTGGTCTGCAACTCATCCGGCAGCAGTTTTCTCCAGCGCAAGCGTTCCATATTACAAAGAAGAGCCTGACGCCTTGATCTATCCAGACTGCGGTCAGCCAACTGCTCCTGCATCTTCTTATAGAAAGGAATTGTCGTTTCGCAACTGTCCAGCATCAAGGTGATGCCCCCATGTTCCAGCAGCCCATTCAACAAGACAGCCATCGAAGCGGAGTCGGCATGTTTCAACGGAACATCAAACAGCTGGCGATAGCTGATTACCTCATGTCTTACCGTATCTTCCTTCAACGGGTCCAGTCGGTTGAAAACATGCCAAGGTTGCATAAAGCCATACCTCTGTCCCACGTAATATCTCAGAAAGGATTTGGTAAGATGGTATTCCAGCCGGGCTATCACTTGATTGATGTTCGGTTCTTCCATGCCATTGGAGCTGAACGAACGCACTCTTGACATATCCGCCTTAATGGTGTCTTTAAAGAAAAAGCTTGAGTTCAAGCCATGCTCCCCCACTCTTTCCAAGCGTGACAATAAGGTATCGGCCAGTGCCTTCACTCCATACCAGTCCAGCCACAGCAATCGGTTCTGGTTACGGTAAAAGTGTGTGACATATTTATCTGATGTAAAGCGTGACCTCTCCCTGTTGCACAAGGCACCAATCTCCTGATGGATCAGTTTCACATCTATGCCACCGGAAGACTCACTTGCCTTAACAAGCGTTGTGTCGTGCGCTGATGAGCCATCTTCCGTATCGAAGAACAACGTCTCTTTGGGAGAAGACTTGCATGCCATAAGGCACAAAAGTATCCCTCCCATGAGGAATACAGCGCTTCCGGCAAGCACCGAACGACAACTTCTAACGATCTGCAACATCTGTCAAACAAGCATAGATGATTGTATATTCATTTCACTACACTTCAATAACCATGCCCTCATCAGAAAGGACCGTATCAGGAAACACGGAACGAGCCTCTTCCAACAACACCCTTTCATCCTCGTATCTTGCGGAATAATGTCCCAGAAGCAGTTTTCCTACATGTGCGTCCCTCGCAACGGTTGCAGCCTGTTCTGCTGTAGAGTGCATGTATTTGCGTGCCATTATCTCATTGTCCTTGCCATAGGTACTTTCATGATACAGCACATCCACTCCCTCCAGCATCCCGCACAGTGTGGGTATATATACCGTGTCACTGCAATAGGCGTAACTCCTCGCCTTTTCAGCAGGATACACCAGTTGGGCATTGTCTATGGTTTCTCCCGATGCGGTCACACCGTCCATTCCTCTTTTTATGTTATTGATTTGGCTTACCGATATGCCATACATATCCACGATGTCTCTCCGAATATGGGGCATCCCTTGTTTTTCACGAAACAGAAAACCGCAACAAGGCACCCTATGCTGAAGGGGAATAGAATACACCTCCACGCTATGGTCTTCGTAAATCACCTTGTTTATGGTTGTTTCTGTAGCATGAAACAAAAGCGGATAGTCCAGGCCATGGCAGAAGGTATCAATCTGCAGTTGCAGCACTTTCTCCAGCTCTGCGGGAGCAAAGATATGGATGGGGGCAGTGCGTCCCAGCATACCGAAAGAAGAAAGCATTCCCACCAATCCCAGGCAATGGTCTCCGTGAAGATGGGAAATGAATATATGGCTTATCTTGGAAAAGCGGATATGCGAGCGCCTCAGTTGGGCTTGTGTTCCCTCACCGCAATCCACTAAGAACATTTTGTTCCTTATCTCGACAACCTGTGACGAAACCGTGTGTTTTCCTGTTGGCAAGGCACTTCCACAGCCGATAATATGTATTTTGAATGGTTCCACAGAACTATAGGATTAGTGTTGACGGTAATATTCGAACCTGTCTTCGGTATTGGCAAAAATCAAAGAGTCGGCATCCAGTTTTATGATATCGTAATGATTCACTTCGTCTTCATCTCCTCCGCCCTCACGTGTCAGTTGGATTTCCAATTGTCCGTTGAATATTCTCCAAGCCCGGTACATCAGGATAGACTGGTTGATGCCCTCCACAATACCTCCTTCAAGTAAACTGATACCCACTTCAGAACTGCCGTCAAGGGGATTCAACATCAGCCAGTTGCCCAAAAGGGTGGTCTCGTTGATGACCAACAACGCCTCGGTATGGTTCTCATTGGTCATCACAGCCATCCTGTCTCCGCAAGAATAGCCGCCGTGTACCTTATTCTGTTCTTTGGCCTTGTATATACTTAGATTGAGTGTATCGCCGTTGTCTGTGAGCAATTGTAGAGTATTCATGGCAGATGCTTCTCCACAGAGGCCGAACAGCGTAGAGTTCTTCACCGGTGTGGAATGTGTGTAATCCAATTCCTCAAACTCCACCTTCTGTTTTTTCTCCTTACATCCTGCGAAAAACAGGGCAACAGCCGCAACTGCCGTCAGGAATAGATACAGGTTACTTTTCTTTCTCATGTTCTTTCTTTTTTGCTTCGTTCCACAGTCTGTCCATTTCTGCCAAAGTCAATTCAGGCAATTCCTTCCCTTGTCTCTTGCATTGCTCTTCTATATAGTTGAAACGCCTTACGAATTTTTGGTTGGTCCTTTCAAGTGCAGTATCAGGATTGATGTGATAGTGTCTTGCCACATTTATCATGCTGAACAGGAAATCTCCATACTCCGCCACAGCGTTTTCCTTATTGTTTTCAGAAAGTTCTTTCTTTAGTTCGTCAATTTCTTCATGCACCTTGTCCCATACATCATCACAATTCTCCCAATCAAACCCCACGTTGTGTGTCTTGTCCTGAATCCGGTAGGCTTTGATGATGGAAGGAAGTGCATCGGGCACGCCTGCCAACACGCTTTTGTTGCCGTTCTTTTCCTTAAGTTTCAGTTTTTCCCAGTTTTCCACAACCACCTCGGAGGTTATTTCATCACCCTCATTTCCCTCGGTCTGTTGGGAGATAGGTGTCGGACACGGCTTGCCTATCTGGTTGGGTCTATACACATGCGGATGTCGGTATATCAGTTTGTCCACCAGTTGATTGCACACATCCTTGATATCAAAACCACCGTTTTCCTCGAATATCCGTGCATAGAAACACACATGAAGCAACACATCTCCCAGTTCCTTGCATACATTCTGCACATCCTGCTTGATGATGGCATCACTCAGTTCAAATACCTCTTCTATGGTGTTGGGGCGCAGACTATGCTCTGTTTGCTTCCTGTCCCAAGGGCATTCCTCCCTCAACACATTCAGTACATCCAACAAACGGCCAAATGCTTCTGTTTTTTCTTGCTTGCTGCTCATGCTGTCGATACTCATGTGCGCTGACTTCTCATAACTACAACGTATATTCCCCGAAGTCGAGCACTTGTAATTGATTTTTCACTATCTGCAAAATTACACATTATTTTGATTTAACCGCTCACTTTCCCCACATTTTTCATAAAGACGTTCCAACATATTCCCACCATACCAAGCCATATCAAATGGAAAACCACAGATTTGTATATGTAAGCAAGGAGCTTTTCTAAAGGTTGTTCGTGTATGGCATAGGACACGTCACCAGCCAAAAGGCGACAGGATAGATGTAGTGCGGATTTTTTTCATCCTTGTCAATAA